>JBARMF010000270.1:0-3966 GCA_049802315.1 Candidatus Udaeobacter sp. | reverse complement strand
ACACCCACTGCTACCGTGACTGCAACTTCCACTCCAACATCTACACCAACGGCCACTGCAACAGCCACGCCAACTGCGACCGCCACGCCAATTGTGACTCCGACGCCAACGGCCACTGCCACGGCTTCAGGCAGCCCGACACCGACACCCAGACCGACTCCCACTCCGAGACCCCATATAACACCGAAGCCGCGTCCGAGTCCACCGCCAAGGCCGGGCGCTCAGAGCCGATGATCAGGTAGCGGATGCGTCTCGCGTGCTGGTTTCGGCGTCGCGCCGAAACGAACTTCCTCGGTGCTTCATGGCTGGCTTGATCGAATACTTAAGAGAAGTTCGCGAAGGCGAGGACGCCATCGCCAGCACGCGAGACGCACGCGCTCCCCAGAATAACGCCCCTCGCCGAAAGCACGCGCGGAGTATTGACAGTGTTCTGCGCTTCTGTCTAAAACACCAGTTGGGAGTCAGAGCAAGCGGGAATTACGCACAATGGCTAGACATCCAAACCGCGCATCGGAGTCATCGCGACGACGGATTGTTGTTTGCTTCGTCCTCTTCATCGCAGCCACCATTGCTGTTGTAGGGGCCATCGGCTCCCCGCGTGCGACCGGTCAACACATTGAGGACAACGCGTTCCACCTCAAAATCGCGCAGTGGGTAATTGAGCATACTGCCAATGGCCAGCAGGCAGAATTTTTCGTCGTGCTTGCTGATCAGGCAAATCTGCGTCCGGCAGCGACCTTGCCCACAAAAGCTGAGAAGGGTCGATATGTGTACGAGGCGCTGCGCAAAAAGAGCCAGGATACTCAAGGACCCATTCTGCGATGGCTGCGCGAGCGCGGAATCGAGCATCGCTCGTTCTATATTGTGAACGCGATTTTAGTGACGGGCAGTCGTGAGATCGCCGAAGCGTTGGCGGCGCGTCCGGATGTGGCGCGAGTGGAAGGCAACCCACGCATTCGAAATGCGCTTCCGCAACCGGAAGCCGGTGTTCAATCACCATCGAAACCGCAGACACCAGAGACAATCGAGCCGGGCATCGCCTACACGCACGCGCCGGATGTATGGGCGCTGGGTTTCCGGGGCCAGGGAATCACGGTTGCTGGCGCTGATACTGGCCAGCGCTGGACACATAACGCGCTCAAGCCTCACTATCGCGGCTGGGACGGAGTCACTGCCGATCACAGTTACAACTGGCACGATTCCATCCACGATAGCACTGGTAATCCCTGTGGTAACGATTCGCCTTTCCCTTGCGATGATAATGGCCATGGCACTCATACGATAGGAACTGCAGTCGGCGATGACGGGATGGGCAATCAGATTGGGATGGCTCCCGGAGCGAGATGGATCGGTTGCCGTAACATGGACCAGGGTAACGGCACCCCGGCCAGGTACATCGAGTGCATGGAATGGTTCCTGGCGCCTTACCCGATAGGGGGCGGCCAGGGCGACCCGCTCAGGGCTCCGGATATTACGAGTAACTCATGGGTTTGCCCACCTTCAGAAGGTTGTTCCGCAGATACGTTGCAAGCTGCTGTGGAAGCTCAAGCTGCCGCTGGGATAATGATGGTCGCAGGAGCAGGCAACGATGGTCCGAACTGTTCCACTGTAATGTATCCCCCTGCTATCTACGCGGCATCGTACACGGTCGGAGCGTTGAATACGGGTCAGGATATCATTGCTAACTTTAGCAGCCGCGGCCCGGTAACGGTCGATGGGAGTAACCGGATCAAACCGGATATCTCCGCGCCGGGCACAAACACGCGTTCCAGTTATAACACGTCCGATAATGCGTATACGACTCTTAGCGGCACGTCCATGGCGACCCCGCATATCGCTGGCGCCATGACATTGCTGTGGTGCGCGCGACCAGAGTTGCGTCACAACATCTCTGGGAGTCGAACAGTGCTGAATGACGCGGCCCACTTTATCGCTTACAAACTGTGCGGATCGGCGGGCCCACCAAACAATGTGACTGGCTGGGGCCGGGTCGACATTCTTGCTGCTATAATGCCGAGTCCGCTGCAGTGTTTTCCTTGTTGGACGCTAGAGATGACAAATGAGACCTTTGATAGCGTCACGCCGCCGACGCTGCCTCCAGACTGGATAGCAACAAATGCGCAGGGACCACCACCGCTTTGGGGAACATCAAATTCTGGTGTGCCAATGCCGCCTGCCGATTCACCGCCCAACGCTGTCTTCATTGATGATCCCGCCTTAGCGAGCGACAAACGGCTCGACTCGCCACAGTTTAGTTTTTTCGAGAGCGGTCCCGCACGCATGACTTTCCGGCACAATTTCAATTTTGAAGCATCCGATACAGATCCTGACCTGGGTTTCGACGGCGGCGTGCTGGAGCTCAGCACTGACGGCGGAACTACCTTTCAAGATATTCTTGCAGCTGGCGGCAGCTTTTTCATCGGGGGCTATAACCGCACCATCAGTGCTAATCGTGGTAGTCCGATTGCAGGTCGTCGGGCTTGGAGCGGCAACTCGGAAGGTTTTGTCACGACGGTGGTGGACGTACCAGCGGTTCAGACGCTCGGTAGACTGCGGTGGAGGATGGCTAGCGATAACGCGGGCTCCAATGAGGGTTGGCGCGTTGACAATGTCAATCAAACCTGGTGCCAAGGGCACGGTACGCCGTGTTCACCGACGCCAACTGCCCCTCCAAGTGCGACGCCGACAGCTACGCCTACGAATACACCCAGTGCTATACCAACGGCTACGGCCACCACTACAGCGAGCATTACGCCTACGGCTACCGCTACTTCAACGGCAACTCCCACTGCAACATCTACTCCTACCGCTACCGCCACTGCCACTGCCACTGCCACTGCTAGGCCAACACCTACCGCAAGGCCGAACGTAACTCCTAGGCAACGTCCCACGCCGCCGCCGCGCCCCTAGCTGGCACGGCGATTCTGGGGAGCGGTCGCCGCGGCGACCTGCTCTCGGCGTCCACGCCGAAACGAACTTTCCGAATGCGTGACGACTGACGCTGAACTGAACGAACGGGAAAAGTCCGCGACTCGCGAAAGCTTTCGGAGTCGCCAGCACGCGGGACGCGTGCGCTACCCAAGAGCACGGCCACTCGCACGCCGAGACGACGTCGTTGGATTGACTCGATATGTCCACTCACGCGATTGTCCGCTCGGTGAATTTACGTCGCATAACACCGCATCCACGATAGCGCGATTGGGCGACAGTTCGCATACCGGGTCTGTATTCGCAGCGCTACCGGTGAGCAACGCAGCCTGACAACGGCAACCGCCGAAATCGATTTCTCTCTGCGGACAACTTTGGCACGGCTCGGGCATCCATTCGGTTCCACGGAACTGGTTGAAGCTTTCAGATTCCCGCCAAATCCAATCGAGATTGCGTGCCCGGACATTTTCGAAGCGCAAATCGGGAATGGCTGATGACGCAGTCGGGCAGGGGAGCACGTCGCCGATCGGATTTACCGTGAGATATCGCCGCCCCCAGCCGTTGAGACACGGTTTTGGACGCGTCTCATAATAATCCGGCAGCACATAGAAGATGTCGATCTTTCCTGCGAGCCGCGCCTTGGCTGCGGTCGCGATGTCCCGTGCGCGGTCCACTTGTTCGCGTGTGGGGAGCAACGCTGCACGATTGCGAAAGGCCCAACCATAGAACTGCACGTTCGCCAGTTCGACACGCTCGGCCTCGAGCGCTTCCGCGAGGGCAATCATTTGCGGGAGTCGATCGATATTACGCCTGTGAATCACAAAATTGAGACTCAGCGGAATTCCGGCTCCCCGAATTTTCGCAGCAACGTCGAGCTTACGCTCATGCGCACGGGCGCCGGCGATTTCATCGGCCAGACTTGATTCATCCGACTGAAAACTCAGTTGGATCGAATCTAATCCGGCATCGCGCAATGCACGCAGGCGATCGTCATCCAGGCCAATGCCGCTGGTGATGAGGTTCGTGTAAAGCTTTGCC
>JBARMF010000269.1:0-1771 GCA_049802315.1 Candidatus Udaeobacter sp. | reverse complement strand
TAGTCACGGTGATTGCAATGTTCGCAATCTTCGCAGCGGCGAGCTGGGTCATCGGGCGTCAAGTCATCGATCTCGCTGACAAATTGCCTGAGTACCAAGCGAACATCACCACCAAAATCCGTTCCCTCAGACTTCCTGCTGCCGGTCCACTGGCGCGACTCACATCGAGTGTGCGTGCTCTGCAAAAAGAAGTCGTCGCACCGAGTCCAGCGCCGCCCACTGAGCGGGTTCCGGATGGTTCTTCAACGAAGACGGCTTCGCCTGCAGCGAGTGCGATCCCAGTGAGGGTCATCGAAGGACGCAACGCAATTCCACAATTAATGCAGGAGACTCTTGGCGCGATCCTGAGCCCGCTCGGCACTGCTGCCCTGGTGCTATTGCTAGTGATTTTCATGCTGTTCAAGAGGGAAGACATTCGCGGCAGATTGATTCGGCTCATGGGCCAGGGGCGTATCAGCACGACAACGCGCGCGATGGAAGACGCTGGTCACCGTGTCTCGCGTTACCTTTCCACGCAATTTCTTGTCAACACGTGTTACGGGATCTGTGTTGCTAGCGGGTTGCACTTTATTGGGGTTCCGAATGCTGCGCTCTGGGGATTGTTATCCGGAGTGCTGCGGTTTATCCCGTACGTCGGTGCATGGGTCGGCGCGCTTTTGCCGGTTTTGCTGTCATTTGCGATCTCGACCAGCTGGTTCAGGCCGTTGATCACGATTGGTTTATTTGTCGTACTGGAGGCAATCGTATCGAACTTTGTCGAGCCTTGGCTTTATGGAGCTAACACAGGCGTTTCTCCGATTGCTTTAATCATTTCGGCCGTTTTCTGGACTTGGCTTTGGGGCCCAGTTGGTCTCGTGCTTTCTACTCCTCTGACCGTGTGTCTGGCGGTGATGGGGCGGCATGTTCCGCGGCTCGAGTTTCTCGGAACTTTACTAAGCGAGGATCAAGCACTGGCGCCTCATGAGGAGTTTTACCATCGGCTTCTGTCTTTCTCGATGGACAGTGCAGAAGAGTTTGCCACCAAATATGTAGAGACGGAGTCACTGACTGCGCTCTACGATAACGTTTTAATTCCGGCGATCGGAGCAGTCGAAATCGACGCGCACAGGGGTTCGATCACCGCGGAACAACGCACCTCCGCTTTGCAGCGAGTTCACGAGATCATAGACGATTTCAGCGGTTCGGAGGCTTCACGCAACGACGCGCAGGAACAAAAAATGGACCTCGCTAAAGCCGCTTCTGCAACTGGGAGCCGTGTTGTTTGTCTTCCCGCGAGCGCATATTGCGACGAACTCGCCGGTGAAATGCTTGCACAGCTACTTCGAAACCAGGGATTCGAAGCTGAAAACGTGCCCGCGCGTCTTAAACATGAGGAGTTAATTGATCGCGCCGTTGAACTTCAACCCGAGTGCATCTGCGTCTCTGTAGTGCCGCCGACAAGCATAGCCCAGGCTCGCCATCTCGCTTCAGCAATTCGTGGGCGACTTAAAACCGTAACGATCCTGATTGGCGTGTGGAGTGCCAGATTCGATGCGGAGAAACTTAGAGAGCGTTTGCGTGGAGCGCACGTAAGTGATGTCGCCGTTTCCCTGGAGGACGCCGTGCAACGGGTATACAAAATGAATGCGGCAATCACCGACGCAATGTTGCCCGCGCCTACGCCGCCTAACGAGGAAGAGCGCCTGGCCGAACTCGAAGGTTTAAATCTTTTGGATACGGCCAGCGAAGCAGATTTCGATCAAGTTACGGTGCGCCTAACGAGACTTTTCAA
>JBARMF010000268.1:0-5180 GCA_049802315.1 Candidatus Udaeobacter sp. | reverse complement strand
GTTCTCGGGTTTGTGGCCGGTGCCGGTAGTGGACATGGGTGCCCCCTTCTCGCGTTTATCGGCTGGCAAACAGATCATAAATGTCAGCAGCGATACCAGGTCATGATACACCGAAAACGACAATTCTGGTTCTGAGTGGTGTAAAAAGCGGAAATGGTTAGGACGCTTCGCTAAAATCGCCTTTGTGCTCGCACGTTACGCTCGCGTTCCCTGTTTCATCGTAAACGCCAATCACAGCAGAGTGCGAACGGCTGCGATGCTAGGCAGGTGGTGAGACGTTTTCAGTGGTACGGGCTCCAGCGCCACACTACGACGCCATCGTCGCGCAGGCCCATTTGATAGTTGTGTCTACCATTTAAGGTGCCCCCGCTACCCGGCAACCACACGGTACCACGCGCATGATCGACCTGCGCCACTGCGGTAGCAATCAGTAAACCAACAATGAATACTACGATTGTTTTCATGAGGCAGTTTCCCGAAAAGCACTGCAAATTGGCAAGCACGCTGTCGCGAGAGGATTAGATCGACGCCGCGTTTATCTCTGCACGGGCGGACTTCGTAAACGTGCATTTTCGCTGTGGCAGCGGTTATGCCACGAGCAACCAAGAGAACCGTTTCCTAATTTTTTCGGCGCAACGATTAAAGCCCAGCAGAGCTGCATCCCGAGATTCCTTCCTTTGGGATGTCACCAAATTTCCAGATGATCATGAAGGTTTCGAAGTCGAAGAATGCCTGCCACACCGCGTCGCACTTTCTATCGCACTGTGGCCTTTTTTTAGGCTTTTTTTGCGTTTTACCTATGAAAAGAGGCGGGGGCGGGAATCGAACCCGCGAATAGCGGTTTTGCAGACCGCGACCTTACCACTTGGCTACCCCGCCGACTTGCGAGAGCGGACAATATCGTTGTAGCGGCGCTTGTATCAAGCGCCGAGCATAGATAGATAGGGGTTCGCTGCGACGAACCCTCTACAAGCTCCCGCTTCAACTCTTTAACGCTTCAACGAATCCGATTATCGTGACGGGGTGACCAAGTCGACAGAACTATTTGCTCGCGCAACGAAACGCATCCCCGGCGGCGTAAATTCTCCGGTGCGCGCGTTTCGCAACGTGGGCGGTGAGCCGTTTTTTGTCGCTCGCGGCGAAGGCGCACGGATCTGGGACGTCGATGGAAACGAGTACATCGATTACGTGGGCAGTTGGGGACCGGCGATTCTGGGGCACGCGCCGAAAGTTATGGTCGAAGCGGTTCGCGACGCTGCGACGCGCGGATTGAGCTTTGGAATTCCGAATCCGTTGGAAGTGGAGATGGCGGAATTGATCTGCGATTGGGTGCCTTCCATCGAGAAAGTGCGAATGGTGAACAGCGGCACGGAGGCGACGATGTCGTCCATCCGCCTTGCGCGCGCGTTCACCGGGCGGGATAAGATCGTCAAGTTCGACGGCTGCTATCACGGGCACGCAGACGCCCTCCTGGTGAAAGCCGGCAGCGGCGCGCTCACGCACGGCCAACCGAGCAGCGCCGGTGTTCCGTCGGCATTTGCTGATCTCACAATCTCCCTGCCGTTCAACAATGCCGAGTTGTTGAGGAAAACATTTCAGGAAAACAAAGATGAAATCGCGGCGATAATTATCGAGCCGATTCCAGCGAACGCAGGACTCTATTTTCCGAGAGAAAACTTTTTGTCGGTCCTGCGTGAGGAATGCACGAGCAACGATGCGCTTCTGATTTTTGACGAGGTGATCACTGGCTTCCGTGTTGCCCGCGGCGGCGCGCAGCAACTTTATGGAGTGAAACCTGATTTGACTGTGCTCGGAAAAATAATTGGAGGCGGATTACCGGTCGGCGCATTTGGCGGCCGCGCCGAAATTATGGACGAACTTTCCCCTGACGGGCCGGTGTATCAGGCAGGAACGTTGTCTGGAAATCCCATCGCAATGGCTGCCGGTTTGGCGCAGTTGCGCGAACTGGAACGGATCGATGGCTGGAAATTGCTCGACCAGTTAGGCGCGCAATTTGAAGCGTTAGCGCGTGACGGAATCAGGAGCGCGAACATCGACGTCACCTTTCACCGACTCGGTTCGATGTTTTGCTGGTTCTTTGCTGTCGCGCCGATCGTCGATCTCCAGAGCGCACAGCGAAGCGATCTAAAAACGTTCGGCAGTTTTTTTCGCGCTTGTTTGAAACGCGGTGTCTATTTCGCGCCGTCGCAATTTGAGACTGGCTTCATCTCTACCGCGCACTCGGCCGGAGACATCGAGGACACGGGCGCTGTCGTGCGTGAAGCATTGAAAGCGCTATAAGAGTTAAGCGTTTCTCTGCGCTATTCGGATTCTTTCTGTCATATTGAGGTTTCCCCAACACGTTGGGCATGATTTTTGGTGCGGGCATGACACAATCGCTTGGCGCGCGCGAATGGTAGGGTCGGCGCGCTGCGCCGACCGGGCGCCGCAGCGCGGCGTCCCTACCGTTGTTTTAACACGCATTGATTTGAGAGAGTTACAAACAATGTCATTAACAGCGAAGCGAAACATCTCTGGTCTGTTGTTTTGTTGGCTGAGCGTGTGAAATGATCCGAGATTCTTCGCTGCGCTCAGAATGACAGCATAAAACCCGGACATGACACAAAACGAAACCTTGCGAATTCGCCCAAAGGCGAAGTTCTTTTTCGACGGAGACAGAAAATTTTTCGTCAAAGGGGTCACGTACGGTCCGTTCAAACCGGATCCGGATGGAAATTATGTCGGTCAGCCAGAACAAGTAGATGCCGATCTGGCGCTGATGCGCGATGCAGGTTTAAACGTTGTGCGAATCTATCATTCGCCGCCGCGCTGGTTTCTCGATCGTTGCGCTGCTGCGGGGATGCGCGTTCTGGTGACGCTGCCTTGGGAAAAACACATCGAGTTCCTCCGTGAACGATCCACACGTAAACAAATCGCCGAAAATGTCCGCGCTGCCGTTAAGGCGCATGCCGGGCATCCTGCAATTTTTGGTTACTTGGTTGGGAACGAAATCTCCAGCACGATGGCGCGTTGGCTCGGCACGCGCAGGGTAATTGAATTTGTCGAGGAGCTAATACAGATCGGACGTGCGCTCGATCAGGATGCGCTATTTTCGTATGCCACGTATCCGCCCACCGAATATTTGCTCCCGCAGAATTCCGATTTTTCGTGCTTCAACGTTTATCTTCACAACCAGCGCGATTTCGAAGGTTACCTACTACGCTTGCAAAATCTCACCGGCGAACAACCGCTCATCCTCGGTGAATTCGGCATGGACACGATCCGGCATTCCCAAGATGAGCAGGCCGAAATGCTTGGCTGGCACATTGACAGCGTCGTGAAATGCGGTCTTGCCGGAACGATTCTTTTCACCTGGACCGACGAATGGTTCACGGGAGGCCAGGAAGTTACGGACTGGGCGTTCGGTCTCGTCACGCGGGAGCGCAAGCCGAAGAAGGCCTTCTACGCGATTCAGGAAAAACTCGGAGGAAACAGTTCGACCTCACCGCATCTTCCGTTGCCCAAGACGCCGTTCGTGTCAGTCATTGTTTGCTCGTACAACGGGGGCCACACTCTTGCTGCCTGTCTCGAGTCGTTAGGCAAATTAAATTATCCGACTTACGAAGTCATTCTCGTGGATGACGGTTCGACCGATGACACTGCTTACGTCGCCGCGCAGTTTCCGTCGGTGCGCTACATTCATCAGACCAATCATGGATTGAGTTATGCCCGCAACGCCGGGGCGGCTGCTGCCAGGGGCGAAGTGTTGGCCTACACCGATTCCGACTGCATGGCAGACACCGATTGGCTGTACTACCTGGTTGGCACGCTTGTCAGCGGTGATTACGCCGGAGTAGGCGGACCAAACATCACGCCGCCGGCACAAAATTGGATTCAGGCGTGCGTTGCCGGGGCGCCGGGCGGACCAAACCACGTTTTGCTTACGGATATAGTCGCCGAGCATATTCCCGGTTGTAACATGGCGTTTTACCGTTGGGCCTTCGAAGGTGTAGGTGGGTTCGATCCCGAATATCGCAAGGCTGGCGACGACGTGGATTTCTGCTGGCGAATTCAGCAGGCTGGATGGGTAATCTCTTTCAGTCCGAGCGCGATCGTCTGGCATTATCGGCGGTTTACGCTGCGCGCTTTTTTGAAACAGCAAGACGGTTATGGCGAAGCGGAATCTTTATTGCGCTTTAAACATTTGATCTTTTTCGGCCCGACCGGCACAGCGAAATGGCGCGGTCAAATCTACGGAACCACGCGCTTCAGCTGGTTTGTTAATCGCCCGATCATCTACCATGGGATCTTTGGTGAAGGATTTTTCCAATCGATCTATCCTGCGCCCCAATCAGAAGTCGCGGCATACCTCAGCAGCATAGAATGGTTTGCGCTGATGATCTTTCTTTTTGGCCTGGGAATTTTTCTGCCCGGGCTGCGCATTGTTCCGTACCTGATGCTAGGCGGCACTTTTTGCGTCGCGCTTTCGTATATGGTGCGGGCGCGAATCGAACCAAAATTCGACACGGTGCACGCACGCTTGCTGGTTATGATTCTCGCGTTTGTGCAACCGCTCGTGCGCGGATTTTCCCGGTATTTCACGTGGCTGCGTTTCAAACGCACACCGGCAAACGTCATTCGGAAGCACGAACATTTGCCCGAACTCGCGCGCTCGCCAGGCAGCCTGAGTCGCCGCATGTTTTGGAGCGAGCAGGGGAGGGACCGCCATTATTTCCTGGGCGAAATGTTTAGGTTGCTGGAGGAAGAAGGCTGGCGCTATTCCACCGATAGCGGCTGGAATGACTGGGACATTCAAATTTACGGCAATTTCTGGTGGAGCATCGCACTTCAAACAGTCACCGAATATCACGGCACAGGGAAGTGTTTGACCCGTGTTCGGCTTCGCAATCGGATCGTTATTACGATGGTCATCTTCAATTTGATCGCGACAAGCTTATTGATTTACCACGAAGTAAACATCTCTCGCGTTGATCTCTGGCCAATCGTGTTCTACGGGGCTGTCCTGGGTTTTCTTGGAACCCGAGCGCGGGCTTTGAAATCGCGCGTAGCCGAACTGGTTGATCTCGCTGCCTTTCGAGCAGGCCTGCAGCGCGTGTCGCGCAAAGGAAAACCGGTCGCTCCGACACCGGAGCCGGAATTGGAGATTGCAGTGAACGCGA
>JBARMF010000267.1:0-4489 GCA_049802315.1 Candidatus Udaeobacter sp. | reverse complement strand
ATCGCCGAGGGGTACGATGTCCATTAGTTCATCCTGTCATTCCGAGCGAAGTCGAGGAATCCCGTGGCACAACCGATGGTAATTCCCCGGGATCCTTCGACTTCGCTGCGCTTCGCTCAGGATGACCGTGCTTTGAATATCGCTCGGCATGACAGCCATTGATTTACTCCACGCGTTTCGCTTCGATCTCAATATTGATCGCCACCGTCTGACTGATCCCGGACACCGATTCAGCCGCTGCGGTAAACATCAAATTGAAGTCACGCCGCATTATCGGATCGGTCGTCACAGACCAACGCGTTCGTCCGGTTTCATTAACCGGGGTCAGCAGTTTCACGTGAAGTGTGATCGGCTTCGTCACGCCGTGCATTGTTAAGTCGCCAAGGATGTCGCCACTTTGCGTGCCGGTGCGTTTTACGCTCCGGCTCTTAAACGTCATCCGGGGAAATTTCTCGACATTAAAAAATTCCGCGCTGCGCAAATGATCATCGCGTTTTTTGATTTGCGTATCGATGCTCCGCACGTCGATCTGCGCAGTGACCGAGGAATTCTCCGGATGTTCGCGATCGACTTCGATTCTACCGCTGAAGCTCGTGAATTTGCCGAGAGTCGTGCCGAGGAATTGATGCACGCTAAACCCGATCGTCGAGCCGGACGGATCGAACTTGTAACTCTCCTTTGCTGAAGCCGTGGCGCCGAGCCCGGCGATTACGAACAGTGCGATAATATTGCCTGCAAACGACTTCATAATGTCATTCTGAGCGAAGCGAAGAATCTCTGATTCTTTTCTGAATCCAGCAATAGCCAGAGATGTTTGAAAGCCTGGCCTCATGCTTCGCATTTCGTTGCAGCCCTTCGCTGCTAATGACATCGTTTGTAAGTCTCTCAAAATCAATGCGTGTTAAAACAACGGTAGGGACGCCGCGCTGCGGCGTCCGGTCGGCGCAGCGCGCCGACCCTACCATTCGGGCCCGCCAAGCGATTTGTGTCATCCCCGCACCAAAAATCACCCTAACGTGTTGGGAAACCTCAACATGACAACGGCATTTGCCAGGCGGATTCGAATCTCATTTCGCATTCTGTTTCGCCTCCGTCGCGAGTGTTTTCAAGAGTGGCGTGCGGGAAAGCGGCAGTCGCCCGAATAAATTCCCCAGGGCAGAAGCCGCACTGTAGGGGAAGCTGACAGCTTCCCTTGGGACGCTAACAGCGTTCCCTACAGGTTTCCTGCCGTGCACGCCGGCAATACGCGCCAGCTCAGTCTCGAAATGCGCGACCGCGCGCGCGGTCGGATCGTTTGTGTCGAGATAACCGAAGGCACGGCGCAACAACCCGAATAATTCCGGCTCGCGATGATCGCGCTCGGTGCAAATCTCAATCAACTCAACAAAGTAGGCGGCCGTCTGCGTGCGCAGATAATTGCTGCGAATTCCTACGAACGGATTTTTCAGGACGACTTCTGCGAGGGTATGCAGATCGGATTTGCGACTTCGCACGATCGATATTTCAGCCTCAAAAAACAGATCGAGTTTTCCGGCAAACGGACTTTTCGGACGACGTGCGCCTTTGGCCATCGTCTGAACGCAGCCAATCGATTCCGTGCACCATGACACGATCAAACTTGTGTCGCTAAATTTTCGTTTGCGAAGGAGAATTGCCTCTGTGCTTTCCACTCGTTCGACTTTAGCACACCCACGGTTGGAGCGTGACGGCGCGTGAGCACTGTCATCCTGAGCGGATCCCGCGTACGCGGGAGAAGTCGAAGGACCCCGCGAAATTAGCTGTGGGTTGTGCAACGGGATTCCTCGACTTCGCTCGGAATGACGGTCTGCTTAAGTGTTGATTTTGCAATTGTTGGTCGCGCCAGCCATGATGAGTGATGCCCACGCGAACCACAGAAACCGCGCGCGTGCCGGAGGACATCAGCGGCCGGCAGCGGCGTATGCCCGTGGGCGGAATCACCTGGCGGCACACATTTCGTGCGCTACGGCATCGCAATTATCGGCTGTTCTTCTGGGGCCAGCTCGTCTCGCTTACCGGCACGTGGATGCAGCAGACCGCTATGAGCTGGTACGTTTACCAAATCACAAACTCAAAGCTTCTGCTCGGCGTGGTGTCGGCGGTCGGATCTGCGCCGATGATGCTTTCATCGATCTGGGGCGGCGCGCTGGCTGATCTGTATCCGAAACGATCGATCCTCGTTGCGACGCAAGCGGCTCAAATGATTTGTGCATTTTTGCTCGCTGCAGGTGTGTGGCTGGGATTCGCGACGCCTTTGTTCATCATCATCGTTGCCGCGCTCAACGGAATTTCGATGGGATTCGACATGCCGGCGCGCCAGGCGTTTACAGTCGAAATGACCAGTCGCGAAGATTTGTTGAACGCGATCTCACTCAACAGCTCCATCGTGAACGGCGCGCGCGTCGTCGGCCCGTCGGTGGCCGGCTTGATGATTGGGGCTGTCGGTGTCGCGATGTGCTTTTTCCTGAACGGCCTGAGCTTTATCGCCGTGATCGCGGGTCTATGGATGATGCGTCTGCCGATTTTCGAGCGGAAAATCGAGATCGTTTCAGCAGGCGAGCACGCGTGGGAGGGAATCTTGTACGCGACCAAACATCCGCGTGTGCGCACGATCTTGCTGCTCTTTCTAGCAGTCGGCGTTTTCGGCTGGTCGTATGCGGTGTTGATGCCGGCGTTTGCACGCGATGTGCTCGGACGCGGCGCAAATGGTTACGGGATTTTGATGTCGGCGAGCGGAACCGGCGCGCTTGTTGGCGCACTGCTGGTCGCGACGTTTGGACATCTTTTCACACCGCGCAAAATCGCACTCGGCGGCGTCTGGTTATTCTCCATAGCAATGTTGGCGGTTTCGTTTACCAAAAGTTTTCCGCTCGCGCTGGTGTTTCTCTTCGTCGCCGGATTTGGAATGCTGCTGTTTTTTTCAACTTCCAACACTGTGCTGCAAACCATCGTCCCGGACGAAATGCGGGGACGTGTCATGGGCGTGTGGTCGCTCGTGTTCGGCGCCATGATTCCCCTTGGCAGCCTCGAAGCCGGAGCCGTTGCGCATTTCGCAGGCACACCGTTGGCGCTCGGGTTTGGCGCAATCATTTGCGCTGCTTCGGCGCTGGTGACGTTGTGGGTGATTCGGCGACGAGACGCGCAGAACGCTAAATAGTTTGTGGGGCTGGCGCGTCGCCCCGCGTGTGAATTCAGACAATCTTGTCTGCGCGCTTCAAGACCTGCAGGCAGGATTGCCTGCATCACGTCGCCTTCAACGGTTAATGATGTGTAACGCCCGTTTTTCGACATTGAGCGCGGCTTCTCTGACGGCTTCGCTTAAGGTGGGGTGAGAATGAGTGGTACGGCCGATGTCTTCGGAGCTGCCGCCGAATTCGATCACTGAAACGGCTTCAGCGATTAACTCTGAAGCGGCATGATGCAAAATGTGCGCGCCGAGAACGCGGTCGGTTTTGGCGTCGGCGACAAACTTGACCATTCCTTCCACGTCATCGCTGCAAAGCGCGCGGCTGTTGGCACGGAACGGGAATTTGCCGATGCGCACCTCAATCCCCTGCTCCCTGGCTTGGTCTTCTGTGAGACCAACGCCGGCCAGTTCGGGATTGGTGTAAATGATTCCTGCAATGGCTTCGTAGTTCACGTGGCCGGCTTTGCCCGCAATGATTTCCACACAAGCGATTCCTTCGTCTTCGGCTTTGTGGGCCAGCATGGGTCCGGCGATCACATCGCCGATGGCATAAACGCCTTCGACATTCGTACGGTAATGCTCATCAACCTTGATGCGCTTCTTTTCGTCCAACTCGACGCCTACTTTTTCCGCGCCCAGACCATCCGAGAACGGACGACGGCCGACTGAAACAAGCACCTTGTCCGCGTCGAATTTCAGTTCCTGGCCATCTTTCGTTGCAGTCACAGTCGCATGGCCATCAGTCACACTTACGGCACTGACTTTTGCTTCGAGGTGGAAAGTCATTCCCTGACCAGTGAGCAATCGCTGAAGCAGGTTCGACAGTTCAAGATCGAACCCGAGCGCAATGCGCGGCAGAAATTCCAGCATCGTCACTTCCGAACCGAGCCGGTTCCAGACGGAACCCAGTTCAAGGCCAATTGCACCAGCGCCGATAACCACCAGTTTCTTTGGAGGCTCGGTGAACTCCAGCGCTTCGGTGCTGCTGACGATTGTTTTGCCGTCAAATTTTGCGAACGGCAATTCCACCGGCGCACTGCCTGTGGCTATGACGATATTCTTCGTCTCGACCTCCTGTGTCTCGCCACTCGACGATTTGATTAAAACTTTTCCCGGCGCGCTAATTGTGCCAAGGCCTTCGATCACCGTCACCTTGTTCGCCTTCATCAGCGAGCGCACGCCGCTATTGAATGTTTTTACAACCTTGTTCTTACGCTCCTGCATCTTCGCGAGATCGGCGCGCACGCCGTCGATAACGATGCCGTGCTTCGTCGCCTCTTTTTT
>JBARMF010000266.1:0-17407 GCA_049802315.1 Candidatus Udaeobacter sp. | reverse complement strand
TTTATTTCCAGGTCTCGTTCATGAATCAGCGCCAGGTGCAGTACACGATCCAGGAAGCATTCTTTAATTCAGTCTTTTTCTGGTTCGCATTCGTCCTGATTTTTCCGTTGATCACGATGCGCTTGTTCGCCGAGGAATTTAAGCTCGGCACGATCGAACCTCTCACGACTGCGCCTGTTCGCGATTGGCAGGTAGTGCTTTCTAAATTTTTTGGCGCCCTTGTGTTTTACCTGATCCTCTGGATCCCGACGCTCGTTTATTTTTGGATCTTCGCGAAGATAACAAACCAGCCAGCTGCGCATTCTCCGGGAGCATACTTTGGCTCTTACCTGATGCTGTTGCTCCTTGGGATCTTTTACCTTTCCATCGGCTGTCTCACATCGGTGCTGACCCGGAACCAGATTATTGCCGCGGTCATTTCGTTCTGCGCAATTACGCTGCTGTTTTTCCTCGGCCTGGTGCAGTTCATCCTGCTCGATGTAACCTCCGAGACGCGCGATTTGCTGGGCTATTTCTCTGCGATCGAACACATGGGAACTTTCTCCAGGGGCATCATCGACACGCGGCCAATCGTTCTCTACGTGAGCATGACCATTGTCATGCTGATGCTCACCTATCAGGCATTCCAATCCCGGAAATGGAGGCTCTGATATATGGCTGACGAACGAAAGGAGCCTCGTACACGCCGGAGAATGAAAATTGGCCGGGTCCGGATCGGTCTCAACGTTGTCGTCCAGATCGTGTTGATTCTGTTTCTCGCCGCCATGGTGAACTCGCTTGCCTTCAAGCACTACAAGCGTTGGGATTTTTCACGCGATCAGAAATATGCGTTGTCAGACAAGACGAAGCGTTTCCTTGACTCGCTCAAGGGCAAGATGCGCATCACCGTTTTCTTTTCGCCCAGCACGCCGATTACCGCGGACGTTCAGAATCTGCTAACCGAATATCAGTACGCAGGAAAAGGAAAGATCGACGTCGAGCAAATCGATCCGGAGAGGAATCTTTCCCGGGCCAAGGAGTTGTTCGATAAATACAAGGTCGTTACCGACGAAAGCCTTTTGGTGCTCGACTACGACGGGCGCAACAAAACAGTGAAAGCATCGGAGATGGCCGATGTTGACCAGAGCGGGATGGCAATGGGCGAAGGTCCGCGGGTCACGGCATTCAAAGGCGAACAGGCGATCACCGGCGCGATGATCGACCTTGTGGAGGGGAAAAAGAAGACCCTGGGATACATTACAGGTCACAAGGAGCCGGCGCTTTCCGCACCCACGAGCCCCATCACGTTGCTAAAGACGTTTATCGAAAATGAAAACATCAAGTTTCAAGAGCTGAACCTTCTCGATCAGCCCGCAATCCCAGCCGATGTGAATGCAGTGATGATTGTCGGGCCGCAGTACGATTTTTCCGAACGCGAAATGCAAGTGCTGCGCGGTTTCTGGGACAAACAGGGACGCATCCTGGCTCTTGTCGATCCGGCAGCGAACACCCCCAGACTACGTGCCTTTCTTGATGAGCTCGGAGTCAAAGTAAATGACGACAGGCTCATGGTTTTCGTGCGCACAGGCATTCAAGAGCTTGCACTAACGAGAGATGTCCAGGGGCATTTCCTCGGCGACAGTCCGATTACAAAGCGACTCGCCGATGTGCGAGCGATTTTTGTTGGCGGCACGGCTTCACTCACATTGGATCCGAACCGAGGCCGGGCTGCCAACATCCGGCTCGAGCCGCTCATCCAGTCAGAAAAAGGCTATTTTGCCGAGACCGATTACAATTCAGACAATCAGGTGAAGCTGCAAGCGGATGCCCGGAAAGCCGGCGATGTGCCGCTGACAATCGCTGCCTCAGCGGAAAAGGGGGGCAGCGCTGATGCTCGCGTGCAGGTGAACTCGTCACGGCTCGTCGCGGTGAGCAACGCGACGTTTGTTCAAGACAACGCGATCATGCAGGATCAGGCGGCACTCGATTTTGTTTCCGGTGCAGTGAACTGGCTGCTGAGCCGCGAACAAATGATCGGTATCGCACCAAAAATCCCGAAGCCGCTCACGTTCAGCCTCGACCCGGAAGGATTGCGCCGGCTTCGTTGGATTCTTTTGGTTCTGATGCCGCTGATTCCCGCTGTCATTGGAACAGTCGTCTGGTGGCAACGTCGCGTCTGACATGAATTGGAGGAACACGCTCATCCTGGCAATCATTGCGCTTGCTGGCGTCGCTTATTTCAGATTTTTCGAAATGAAGCGGCCCAGCACGGAAGAAGCACGGCGTCAGTCGCAGAACATGCTCAATTTCGATCGAACCAAGATTGACGGAATCGTTATTCAAAACGGCGATCAAAAGATCGAAATCCGACGCAGCGATAACAAATGGCGCTTGGAAACGCCTATCAAGGACCAAGCCGACACGGCGTTAGTCGATACTTTGTTGTCGGACTTGGAGAACTGGCCAAAGGATGGAAGCATCCCGGCCAAAGAGATCGACGCCGACAAGAGCAAGCTGGCTGAGTACGGTCTGCACAACCCGAAGCTGAAACTGAAATTGCTCGGCCAAGATCGGCCACCGGAAATTTTGTTCGGCAAAGATGCCGCAATGGAAGGCAAGATGTATGTGCGGTTCCAAAACTCAAAGGAAACGTTTCTCGCCGGCCAATCGATTAAGAAAGATATAGACAAAAAACCGGAAGAATTCCGGGACAAAAAGCTGACCGACTTGAGTAATGCGCAGGTGCGCCGGGTAATATTGAAAACGCCTGCCGGCGAAATCGAACTGGAGAAGAAAGACACAAACTGGGAGATCCTGAAACCGCTCCGCGCCCGCGCTGATGATCAGAAGGTTAATGACCTGATCTCGCAGGTAACGTCGGCGCGCATCGGACAATTTGTAGCTGACGATCGTGGCGACCTGCGCCCTTACGGGTTAGCAGAGCCGCGCGGATCAATCACGTTGTTCGATCAGGAGCAGAAAAAAGATCAAAAAGTCGAGATTGGCGAGTCTATCAAAGTTGCCGGTCGGGACGACAAAGGGCAGACGTTGCAAATCGGCGCAATACCGGAAAAAGAAAAAGAGCAGGTGTATGTCCGGTTCGCTCCTCGCGGTTCTGTTTACGCGTTGCCGAAAAAAATCGAAGAGATTCTTAACACGAAGCCGGCAGACTTGCGGGACAACCATCTCGTTCGGATCGACACCAACATTCTTGATCGGATCACGATCGACGCGCCGGGCAAAACCAAAACCGTTCTCGCGCGCAAAGACGGGAATTGGACCATCGCCAACCGAAACAACGCGCCAGCGGATACAGGCGCGGTCCGGCGCATGATCGACGCGCTGCAAAATGAACGGGTCACAAAATTCGTCGAAGACGTCGCTTCTAATCTGCCGAAGTACGGCCTCGATAAGCCGCAACTGCAATTGACCTTCAGTTCATTTGCCTCAGAGAACACGGCCGAAACCAAAGCGGGCGAAGAACCGTTCGCCACAATTGCCTTTGGAAAAGACGAAGGCGATAACGTCTACGCGCGTCTCACCGATGAACCGTTTGTCGTAGCAGTGCGTCGTGGGTTGCTCGACCAGATTTCCGCTGATCCCCTGCAATGGCAGGAGTTGTCGATCTTGAAATTTAAGCCGGACCAGATTCGTAGCCTGAGTGTCACGACTGACAAAGAGCTGTCGTTAGAACGTGATAAAAACAACCAGTGGCATTGGCTCAAAGGAAGCGGCGCAATCAATCAGGGCAATTTGCAATCGCTGCTCACAACCTTGTCGAACTTGTATGCGGTCCGCTGGCTCGGAACGACACCTCAGCAAGGATTCGACAAACCTCAACTCGTGCTCAGCTTCACAACCTCACCCGACAACAAGACATCACAAAAACTCACCATCGGCGCTCAAAACAACGATGGCACGTTTTGCGCACGAGTGGACGGGCGTGATGGCACATTTGCGATGCGCTTATCCGATTTCAACAATTTGAAATTGCCGCTTGGAACGCAAGACGCGGCGTTCCCTTCGCCAACTACGGCGCCGAGTCCGAGTGCAACGCCCTAACCAGTTATCGCCTCGTTTTTTCGCGCGATTTTGGCGATGGAGATGGGCGAATTGCAGAGCCGCCTGTGCGGCTCACTAATTTGCCGGAGGCGTCAAAGACAGAATAACCAGTTTGCTTGCCCGCCGGGTCGTAGCTGTACACTATCTTGTTTAAAGGCGTGCCGTTGGCTGCGCTTTGAGCTTCTTCCAAGATGCGACCTGCGTCGTCATATTTGTAACGGCTCTTGAGCGTAACGCGACCATCGGGTCCGGAAACTTCTCCGGTCGAGAACCGGCCAGCATTGTCGAGTTGATAACGAATCGTCTGACGAACTTTGCCATCCGGATCTGTCGTGGTGGATACTGCCGTGTGCTGTGTGTTATCGAAGTTGTAAACGGTGCGCGACCCATCCGGGTGCATTGACATCGTAACTCGCACGGCGTCAGTCGAAGCTTGACCGAACGCGGTCGCTCCGCCGTACACGAGAAGAGCGCACGCGAGTCTGGACGCGAACCGAAAAGGTTTCATGATTCGAACGAGCTTACGAATTTCGCTGCGCAGACGCAACACAACGTTCGGAACCGGGGTCGCGAGAACTAACTCTCCTCTTTCTTTTGCGAGGGAGAGGCGGCCCGTCTCTCAGCTGATTTGACGCAATTTAACCGAACGCAAAACGACTGAAGATTTTTATTGACCGTTTCCCGCGGAGGTGGTTAAAGGTGGGGTCAAGTGGAGTAAAGTGGGCCATTGCTCCACGTGACCAATGGACGCTGATTCCCAATCCGAACGCTTCTATGCCGGCGAGTTTCGGCATTCCATTGACGAGAAGAACCGGATTACGATTCCTTCGCGTTGGCGGCGCGATCGCCCTGAGGACTTCATTCTTTTGCCTGAGGCGACACACCAGTTTCTGCTGGTCATGTCGCCAAAGGAGTTTGCAAAAATGAGTTCGGCCGCGGAGACGAACGAGAAGATTTCCGCGATCAATCGCCGCGTGTTCCTGCGTCAGCTGCATTCTCGCGCTCAACACGCCGGCGCAGACCGTCAGGGTCGCTTGGTTTTGCCGGACGAACTTTGCCAAACGGTTGGATTAAAGAATGAGGTGGCGCTCGTAGGCAATCGCGGGCGTTTTGAAATTTGGAATTTGCAACGGTGGAAACGGGCACACGAAGAGGAAACGGCTACCTACCAGCATGTAGCGAAGGAGATTGGATTGTAAACGTATGGTGCGACAACTCGTCATGAATCCGCTCTGGATCGAGCCGCCCGCGTGGCTCGCGATCAATCCAAGAGCCTCAGAAGAGTCCACGGATCCGGCGGAGGAATTCATTTACCATCGTCCCGTCTTGCAGAAGGAGGCGCTTGAACTACTCAAGCCGAAAGCAGGCATGCTGATCCTTGATGGAACATGCGGTGGCGGCGGCCACACTGAAGCACTTATAGAAATCGGTGCCGATGTTCTGGCTTTAGATCAGGATCCGGATGCTGTGCGCCACGTGACCGACCGCTTGGCGCATCTTGGCCGGCGGATCATCGTGCGGCAGGCAAATTTCCGATACGCAGACTGTCTTCTCGACGAACTCGGGATTCGCAGCATCGGCGGCGCGTTTCTTGATTTGGGTGTTTCTTCCCGACAACTCGAAAACGCGGAGCGCGGCTTCAGTTTGGTTCGAAACGGTCCGCTCGACATGCGGATGGACCCGCAAGCGAACCTCACAGCGGCGACAATCGTAAACGATTACAGCGAAGAGGAATTGACCCGCATTTTTCGTGAACTCGGCGAAGAACCGGCCGCGCGCCGCATCGCGAGTATGATCGTGAAAATACGCAAAACTTCGCCGTTTCGCGAAACGCTCCCGCTCGCGCGCACTATTGAAAAGCTGGTGGGCCGTCACGGACGACACCATCCGGCGACTCAAGTGTTCCAAGCGCTACGCATGGAAGTGAATGATGAGCTGGGAGCACTGGAGCAAGGCCTGCGCGTCTTAACTCCGCGACTCGAGCGAGGGGGACGGATTGGCGTGATCACTTTCCACTCGTTAGAGGACCGGATAGTGAAAAACTTCTTTCGCGATCACAGCAAAGAATTGGTGGACAGACCTGAATGGCCTGAGCCGCGGCTCAATCCCGATCACGACCTCGCGGTTGTTACTCCCAAACCTGTGAACCCGAGCGAGGAAGAACAGCGTGCGAACCCCAGATCGCGAAGCGCGAAGTTGCGCGTGGCGGAGAAGATCAAATGAACCGATCACGTCGACGAAATTGTAATACGGTTAACGCGGCATCACTGGCGCGTTGGATCGTGATGACGGCATTTCTCGCGCTTGCAGGGTTGGCTTATGTGTATTTGACGCTGCAACTATATCACCTTGGCGAGCGCCGAAAGGCAGTGGAGAACGAGCTCGCGTCGCTGCGCACTCAAAACGATGTCGCCGCCGGGCAGATCGCGGCGCTCACCTCGCGCACGGCGTTGCAACGCCGCTTGAAGGAAGGGTACTTGAGAATGGTTCCCGTTTCGGATTCGAAGATCGTGCGGCTCACAATTCCGGCGCGATCGACCGACGAAGAGTCGATTCAACCCGTAGTAAACCCTTTAGCGCAACATGAATCCAAGTAGCCGAACTCGTTGCGCTCTCGTGTGTGCTGGTTTCATCGGCCTGTTCAGCATCTTTTCGTTTCGATTGATTTATCTGCAGGCAATCAAGCACGACGAATACGCAGGGCTCGCTGCGGAAACGCACGTTCACCAGCAGGTAATTCACGCCGAACGCGGCATGATTCTGGACGCGAACAATGAAGTTCTCGCGCACAACATTCCTGTGGAAACCGTTGTTGCTGACGCAACGCATCTTAGCAATCTGCAAGCAACTATTGAGCTCCTGAATGCCGAACTGGAGATCCCCTCCCAGGAAGTCGCCGAAAAATTAAACAGCGGTCGCCGCTACATCGTCCTCAAGCGCGAGGTACCCGCAGCGCGAGTAGACGCGCTGCGTGAAAAACTCCGCGCCGGCAATCTGCGGGGAATTTACTTCGAGCACGACGCCACGCGCATTTACCCCAACGGCTCGATGCTTTGCCACGTGATTGGGTTTACGGATTTCGATCACCACGGCGTCCAAGGGGTTGAAGCTTCAATGGAAGAATATCTCCACGGACAGGACGGTTATCGTTTCATTGAGCAGAACCGCGCCGGCAAGGAGATCGTGCCTTATCGCGGGCAGGAACGCGCGTCCCGAGACGGTTATCAAGTGCATCTGACCGTCGATCTTGGGATACAGAGCATCGTCGAGGAGGAAATCGATGCGGCGATGAAGGAGTATTCTCCACAAAAGGCGACAATCATTCTGATGCGGCCCCAGACAGGTGAAATCCTGGCGATCGCGAACCGCCCGAACTTTGATTTAAACCTCCGTTCCGAGGCAAAGCCCGAACAAATGAAAAATCGGGCCATTATCGACATGATGGAGCCAGGTTCCACCTTCAAGATCGTAGCCGCTGCCTCTGCTCTCAATGAACACAAGTTGCGTGTTGATTCACAGGTTTTTTGCGAAAACGGCCTTTGGAACTACGGTGGCTCCGCTCTGCACGATCATCGCGCGTTCGGCTATCTGAGCGTGCGCGACATTCTGGTCAAATCTAGCAATATCGGCGCAGCGAAACTTGCTTTGAGCGTCGGCGACCAAAAATTTTACGAATACATTCGGCGCTTTGGATTTGGTGAGCGAACCGGAATTGAACTGCCGGGTGAGATCAATGGAGTGATTCGGCCGCCCCAAAAGTGGAGCAAAATTTCCATTACGCGCATTCCGATGGGACACGAAGTCGGCGTCACGCCATTGCAGATGACAACGGCAATGGCAACGATCGCCAATGGCGGAAAACTGGTAACGCCGCGGATTATAAAATCTGTCACGGCATCGGACGGGAAAATAATCAGCTCAGTGTCGCCAGTCGTATTGCGCCAGGTCATCTCTCCCGAAACTGCCAAACAAATTGGTGACGCGTTGCGCGGCGTTGTGAGCGATCAAGGAACCGCTGCCGCCGCTGCTGTGCCCGGGTTTATTATCGCTGGGAAAACCGGAACCGCCCAAAAGGTTAATCCGCACGGCGGATACGATCACGGGAAGTACGTGGTTTCATTTGTGGGCTATCTGCCGGCCGATCACCCTGAGTTTGTCGGCCTCGTCGTGCTGGATGATGCGCACACAAGCAAACCTGAATTGAATTACGGCGGGCTCGTTGCTGGGCCGATTTTTTCCCGCGTTGCCGAAAGGGCCGCCCACTATCTTGATCTTGAGCCGCATGAGGAGATTCGCAAAGCGATTCCCGTTCAGCGAGTCGAAAAACCAAAGCCGGCAGAAAGACTGCGCAAGGTGCCGGCGGAACGAATCGCCTTAACCGATGGTTCGCGACGTTGAGCGCCTCGTCCCGGTTCGCCGTAGCAAATCCGTCTCCTGTCGGAGATGTTAAAGCCTCATGCAGCTCAAGACCCTTCTCGCTACGACTCCAGTTCGCCAGGTCTTCGGGTCAGTTGATCGCCCGGTGGAAAATATCGCGTATGACTCGCGGCGAGTGCAAAGGCACACCATGTTCGTGGCGTTGCGGGGTGAGAAAACCGATGGGCACCAATTCATCGGTCACGCCATCGATAAAGGGGCGTCGGTGATCGTCGCGGAGGACGAACACAAAGATCCGCGCGTCACTTCTCTCCTTGTTGAAAACACCCGCACCGCTCTGGCGGATTTTTCAGCGACTTTTTACGGACAACCGGCACGCAAGTTAAAACTCGCCGCGGTCACAGGTACAAATGGTAAAACCACGACGACGTTTCTCATCAAGCACATCTGCGAAAACGCCGGATTACGTTGCGGATTAATCGGGACCGTTCGATACGAGATCGGCGAGCGGATTTTGCCAGCTATTCGCACCACACCTGAATCGCTCGATTTACAGGAGTTACTGGCACAGATCGCCAACGCAGGGTGCAAAGCGGCAGCGATGGAAGTCTCTTCGCACGCGCTGGCGCAGGAGCGCACACGCGGTATCGAATGGAACGTCGCCGTCTTCACGAATTTGACTCAGGACCATCTCGATTTTCACGGCACGATGGAAAACTACTTTGCAGCCAAGGCCAAGCTGTTCACTGAACTCGCCGGCCAAAAACAAAAGACCAAACCGGTGGCGATTGTGAACGTCGACGACCGTTACGGCCAAAAGCTGCTCGGCAGGCTGGATAAAAACGTGGCTGTTATTACCTATGGATTGGGGTCGCGCGCGGATTTTCGCGCCTCAAACTATCGCGCCGAATTCACCGGAACGTCGTACCAACTTGACGCGCGCGGTAAGAGTTACCTCGTTCGTCTTCCGTTGATCGGCCGCTTTAACGTCACGAATTCCATCGCAGCGCTCGCTGCCGCCGAGGCGTTGGGAATTAACCTGCGAAGCGCAGTCCTCAGTCTTGCGAAAGCGCCGCAAGTTCCGGGACGCCTGGAACTGGTTCCCGCGAAACGACAATTCCAAGTGTTCGTGGATTACGCGCACACCCCTGATGCGCTGGCCAATGTTCTGAAGACACTGCGCGAACTTCAACCACATCGGTTGATTACGGTTTTTGGTTGTGGCGGCGATCGCGACCGGCAAAAGCGGCCTTTAATGGCCGAGATGGCTGACCGCCTCGCCGATTACTCCATCATCACTTCTGATAATCCGCGAAAGGAAGACCCAAGCGCGATAATCGACGAAACCGGAAAAGGGTTTCGGTCGTCTCATTACGAAAAAATTGTCGATCGCACCGAGGCGATTAATCGCGCCGTTGCGCTTGCCGGTCCACGCGACATTGTGTTGGTCGCCGGCAAAGGACACGAAAATTATCAGGAGTTCGCAGATTACACCATCCCATTTGATGACATCCAGGTCGCGCGTCGCGCGATCGAAGATCATCCCGTGGAGCTTTAGTTATGAATTCGCTGACGATTTCTCAAATCGGACAGTTCGCCGGAGCGTCGCTGTCATCCGGTGACGGGACTGTTGTAGTCAACAAGGTCAGCACCGATTCCCGTACGATTAAGCGGGGTGAATTGTTCGCCGCGTTGCGCGGCGAAAATTTTGAAGGCCATGATTTCGTCGAAGCCAGTGCAAAAGCTGGCGCGACAGGCGCGCTCGTTGATCTCAACTGGGCGGGCAACGTTCCGAACAATTTCGTTCTTCTCCGGGCGACTGATACGCTGCAAGCATACCAAACGCTGGCAGCCAATTACCGGCGATCGCTCGGCCTGAAAGTCCTCGCAATCACTGGCAGCAATGGCAAGACCAGCACAAAGGATTTCGCTGCGTCGGTGCTGGCACGACGATTTCGGGTCACCAAGACCGAAGGAAACTTCAACAATCACGTAGGCCTGCCACGCACAATTCTGGAAGCGACTTCCGAGGATGAAGTCGGCGTCTGGGAGATCGGGATGAATCATCCCGGCGAAATTGCAGCGCTCTCGAAGATCGCCGCGCCCGATGCAGCGATCATCACGAACATCGGGGTGGCACACATCGAGTTCATGGGTTCCCGCGAGGCGATCGCAGCGGAGAAAGGAGCATTGGCCGAAGCGATCGAGCCACAAGGAACAGTGATTCTGAATGCCGACGATCCATTCACTGAAGGAATCGCTGCGCGCACCCGCGCAAAAGTTGTGTTGGCAGGAACCACAGGCGGAGCCGTGCAGGCCATCGAAATTCGCCAGAGCGCTGACGGCTCAGAGTTCACAATTGTAGAGGGCGCGCATCGTTGCCGCGCGCAACTTCCTGTAGCGGGTTTGCACATGGTGCAAAATGCATTGCTGGCCGTCGCCGCCGGTCGGGCATTTGGACTATCAATCGAGGAATGTGCCGCGGGCCTCGCCGCGGCGCCGCTCACGAAAGCGCGCTTGCAAATCAGGGAGATCGGTGGCGTGCAATTTTTGGACGACAGCTACAATGCCAACCCCGACTCGATGAAAGCGGCGTTGCGCACGTTGGTCGAGCTCGACACCGAGGGAAAGCGTATCGCGGTGTTGGGAGAAATGCGGGAGCTCGGCACCGAATCAGAACGCGGGCACCGGGAGATTGGTGAAACCGCAGCGACGCTCGGGGTGGATCAACTGATCACGATTGGCGCCGCGGCGGAACTGATTGCGGAAGGCGCACGCACCGCCGGCTTGGACAAGGTTTCGTCCACACGATCAACCGGTGAAGCTGCCAAGTTATTAGGCGAAATTGCCGAACCGGGAGATCTGGTCCTGATCAAGGGCAGTCGCGCCGCGCGCACGGAGGAAGTAATCGAGCAATTCGGCAGTCAAAATTCGGCAGTCGTGACTTCGCCATGATGTACTACCTCCATCACCTGAGTAGCCACTTCATTGGGTTCAATGTTTTCCTTTACGTCACCTTCCGAGCCATTGCTGCCGCGGTCACCGCATTCTTGACCACGCTGATTTTTGGAAATTTCATCATCGCAAAGCTACGGGCACTGAAAGTCGAACAACCGATTCGAGGAGCGGCGGAAGTCCACCGGCTTGCTGAACTGCAAGGTGTGAAGCAAGGCACACCGACCATGGGCGGCGTGCTGGTGATTGCCGCCGTCGTTGTGTCGAGCATCCTCTGGGCGCGTCTCGACAACAAGTTCGTCTGGCTCGCGTTATTCAGCATGGTTTACCTCGGCGGCCTTGGATTCGCAGATGATTATCTGAAAGTCACGAAGAAGAAATCCGAGGGGATTCACGGCCGGGTTAAACTCGCATTCCAAATTCTTCTCGCCGCGGTTATCACTTGGATCTTTCTCACCGATCCATTGCTGGAAGTGCAGGCGCGTACCCTCTACGTGCCTTTCTTCAAGGCGCCGGTGATTGCGAACATGAGTTGGTTCACCTTTGTGTTTTTTGTGCTGGTCATCGTCGGCACATCGAATGCGGTGAATCTTACTGACGGACTGGATGGTTTGGCGATCGGTTGCACCATCACCGTGGCGTTCGCGTATGCCTTGCTCTGTTACGCGGCGGGCAATTTCCGCGTGGCTGAATATTTACAGGTTCCGTTTTATCCGTTCGCCGGCGAACTGACCGTTGTTTGCTCGGCGCTTATCGGTGCGGGGCTGGGCTTTCTCTGGTTCAATTGTTATCCAGCCAGGGTTTTCATGGGCGACACCGGATCGCTGGCCATCGGCGGCATGATTGGGGTGGTGGCTATTTGTTGCAAGCAGGAGCTGCTTCTCGCCGTGGTGGGTGGCGTTTTCGTTATCGAAGCCGTTTCAGTGATTGTGCAGGTGCTGAGCTTCAAACTCACGGGCAAACGCTTTTTCGTCATGTCTCCGCTTCATCATCATTTCGAGTTAACCGGATGGAAGGAAACGACCGTCATCGTTCGCTTCTGGATTCTCTCGATCATTTTCGCATTGCTTGGACTGGCAACACTCAAACTGCGATGAACAACGGGCGTTACAAAGACCAAAACGTGGCCGTGCTGGGAGCGGGGTTAAGCGGAAGCGCCGCGGCATTGCTGCTCGCGTCCGAGGGAGCACAGGTCACAGTGCTCGACAGCGCAGGCGAAAATAATTTGCTGAAATCCACGCTGGACAATCTGCAGGCACACGGCGTGCCCGTCGTTTTCGGATCTGAGGCGGACCGGGACTCAGCTGTGTACGACTGGATGGTTTTAAGCCCGGGCATCGATCCAGATTCTCCGTTGGCGCGCAATTTTTCCTCTCGCGAAATTGACACGATCAGTGAGCTCGAACTCGGTTGGCGCTCCTGCGAAATACCAGTCATCGCGATAACCGGCACGAACGGAAAAACCACCACGACAGAATTGCTGGCGCAGATGCTGAATGCCTGCGGTCAGCGAACGATCGCTTGCGGCAATATCGGCAAGCCACTTTCAGAGGTCGCGCGTGAAAAGCAGCCTTTGGACGTGCTGACCGTTGAAGTGAGCTCGTTCCAACTGGAAGCAATCCGCGCATTCCGTCCGTCGATCAGCCTCTGGCTCAATTTCGCTCCTGACCACTTGGATCGTTATCGCTCCGTCGCCGAATATCGCGCGGCTAAGCTGCGTATTTTCGAAAATCAAACCGAGCAGGATGTCGCGGTCGTCAATGCCGCGGAAGCGCTTCCGACACTTCGACCATCCCGAATTACTTTCAGCGCTTATTCCAATCGCGCCGATTTCCGGTTATCCGACGGCGCAATCATTTACGAAACTCAGCCCGTCCTGCGCCTGGCTGACACGAAGCTACCCGGGCTACATAACATCGAGAACCTTATGGCGACGCTCGCTGTCGGCGTTGCTCGCGGATTGTCGTTCGCCCAGATGCTGCCGGCGATTCGCGATTACGAGCCGCGCCCGCATCGGTGCGAATTTGTGCGCGAATTGGATGGCGTCGAATACGTCAATGACTCGAAGGCAACCAACCTGGACGCGGTCGAAAAAGCGTTGGCGGCACAGACCAAATCAGTGGTTCTCATCGCCGGCGGCAAAGACAAAGGATTCACGTTCGATCCATTGCGTTCTCTGGTGAAAGACAAAGTGAAATCAGCAGTCCTGATCGGCGAGATGGCTGAGAACATCAGGCGCTCATGGGACGGAGCGGTCAAATCCGAAATCGCAACTTCACTCGCCGACGCGGTCGAGCGCGCGCGCAGTCTCGCCAGCGCAGGCGACGTTGTCCTCTTTTCTCCCGGCACATCATCGTTCGACATGTTCAAGAGTTACGCCGATCGCGGCGATCAATTTCGCAAACTCGTGCAAACGCTTCCGCTATGAAACGGATTAAAGTTCCGCGTCTTTTCAAGGCCAGGAAACTATCGGCAGCGACGGCGCGCCGCGCGTCGGCTGCGTCCGCAGGGATGGAGTTTGAAGGGATTCCAGAGCCAAACATGAAGTTGTCACGTGCGTTACTGATTGTTTTGCTTCTGCACGTAGTTGCCGTGTCGGGAATCATTGCGTTTAACGCCATCAAAACGCGTGAGCGTGTGTTCGTGCCGCCTACATCGAGCGAACCGGAAAACAAACCCGCTGACACCGCGCAAACAGCGAATCACGCGAGTTCCGACAAGGCTCGAGTCGTTGCAGCGCAAAAAGAAAACGATCGTCAACATGATCCGACCCCTTCTCATTCAACTGCGAAGAACGAGCAACCGAAGACGCCTTCGTCTTCAAGAAAGACTTACGTTGTGAAGAAGGGCGATAGTCCAGCCGGAATCGCAAAGAAATTGAAAGTGTCTTACAGCGATTTGATCGCCATCAATCACATTGACGACCCACGAAAACTGAAAATCGGGCAAAAGCTTTCAGTCCCCGAAGCCGCAAAGCCGAAGACCACGAGCTCTAAAGCGACGGATAAAAAGAAAAAGCACAACGAAATCAGTAGCGAAAAAAGCGATGCGAAAACGCATCGCACTCCCAAAGCGGTTCCCGCAAAATCTACGGACACGCGTGCTTTATTTCGCGCAAGCTTTTGGAGTGCGCAGGCGTCCTCATGTCGCTTTCATGCCGTGACATCCCATGCATCGTAAAAGCGCCTACATACTTTTTTTAGCAGTGCTGGGACTGCTCGTCATCGGCATCGTCATGCTCTTTAGCACGAGCGCTTACGCACGTGACAGCCATGGCGACGTTTATTTTTTCATTAAACGTCAGGCGATTTGGATTGGGATTGGACTTGTCGGATGCATTTTTGCGGCGCTCGTGAATTATCAATTCTGGCAAAAAACGTGGTGGCTTTGGTTCGCGGTGGCGCTGGCCGCTCTGGTGCTTTGCTACATCCCGCACATCGGAATGCGCATCAACGGATCGCGCCGGTGGGTCGGCTACGGCCCGATTACCTTTCAGCCATCGGAGCTGGCAAAAGTCGCGACGATCTTTTTTCTCGCTGCCTGGTTTGCACGAAGTGAAAAACCGGGCGGCAACGCGTTGTCGGGATTCATTATTCCGCTTGCAATTATTAGCGTGCCGGCTGCGCTTGTGCTGGGTGAAGTCGATCTGGGAACTACAGCCTTAATCGGGACAACGGCATTCGTTGTGATGTTCATTGCCGGCACTAATCCGCTATTGCTTGGGGGCCTCATGGTAGCGGGACTGGGCGGATTACTGGTCGTTGCGACGCAAATCTCGGAGCGCATGGGGAGGCTCTCCGCGTTTCTTCATCCGCAAGCCTATAAGGACGACGCCGGCTTGCAGCAAATGCAGGCCTTGATCGCCTGGGGCAGCGGCGGGATGGACGGCCTCGGATTAGGGAACGGTCGACAGAAGATGCTGTATCTGCCGTACGCACATACGGATTTTATTTTTCCAATCATCGGCGAAGAACTTGGTCTCCGGTTCAGTCTTCTGGTGGTTTTTTTGTTCGTTGTGATAATTGTTTGCGGCATCATGATTGCGCTGCACGCTCGTGATCGTTTTGGACTGCTGCTCGGCTGCGGGATTGTCTCGCTCCTCGCTCTACAGGCGGCGGTCAACATCGGCGTGACGACGTCGCTTCTGCCTAACAAGGGACTCCCACTCCCGTTCATCAGTTATGGAGGTTCGAACCTGGCCGCATGTATGTTTGGCATTGGCGTGTTGGTAAACATTTATCGCCAGGGCATTCTGGAGCCGCCGCCAGTGAAACGCGGCACGATGAACGCTAAACTAGCGCTGCGAATTTAATTAACCCGTAACTCAGATTAATCCAACATGAACGCTGTAATCGCATGCGGAGGAACCGGCGGACATCTTTTCCCCGGCATTGCTGTGGCCGAGGTGCTGCAAAATCGCGGACACGCAGTGATGCTGTTGGTTTCCGAAAAGGACATCGATGCAGTAGCGCTGTCCGGCCGGACCAACTTCCAAGTCGAAAAATTACCGACTGTAGGGTTGCCTTCGCCATTTTCGCCAGCGCTTTTCGGGTTCACTCGCCGGTTTGTTGAAAGCTTGTCACTTTGCCGGTCTATCTATCGCAAGTTCAATCCTCACGCCGTTCTGGGCATGGGCGGGTTCACTTCTACTGCGCCAGTGTTGGCCGGGCGATTCCGCGGCGTAGCCACATTTATTCACGAATCGAACGCCGTCCCTGGAAAAGCAAACCGTTGGACCGCGCGTGTGGTGAATGCCGTTATGTTGGGCTTTAAGGAATGCGCGCCGTTTTTTCCGAAAACGCATACCGAAGTCACCGGCACACCGCTTCGCACCGAACTGGTACGTCTGGACCGCGCTGATTCGCGACGGAAACTCGGATTGCAAGAGGATCTGCCCACGCTGCTGGTTATGGGTGGCAGTCAGGGCGCCAGCGGAATTAATCAGGCGCTAATCAAAGCGCTGCCATTTTTGCAAGGTGTTCCGCTCCAGGTGATCCACCTGTCCGGCGCGCGGGATGAACGCCTGGTTGCAGACAACTATCGCCGCGAAAATGTCCCTGCTTACATCGGGGCGTTTCATCATCAGATGGAGGAAGTGTACAGCGCCGCTGATCTTGTCGTTGCGCGAGCGGGCGCCGCCAGCCTGGCGGAGTTCGCCGGCTTTTCGTTGCCCGGCATCGTGATTCCATTTCCGTACGCCGCGGATGATCACCAAACACGCAATGCCGAAATCTACGCTCGCGCTGATGCGGCAATTCTTCTGAAGCAGTCGGATCTTTCTGGTGAATCGCTCGCGCGCAACATTCGCGAGCTGGTGGAAAACCCGCAACGGCTACAGCAAATGGCAGCGAATTGTGCGCGTCTCTCTCCGAATGATGCAGCTGGTCGCGTGGCTAACACGATTGAAAAATATACCAGTCATGAAGCTCACGCCTGAAGCAACTGCCACGCGCGCCGAATCTCCGCGCAAAAATTTTCGGCGTCGTGATGCGTTGCCAGATCTGTCGCGATTTCTGACCTCCGAACAACATCGGATTCACCTCATCGGTGTTGCGGGAAGCGGTATGAGCGGTCTTGCAGGGCTTCTGATCGAGCTGGGACACGCGGTGAGCGGTTCGGACAAGGTTACAACGACAGAGACGGAGCGACTGCAACGGATCGGCCTGCGCTTTCATGAACAGCATCTCGCTGAGCATGCGGACGCTGCGGAGCTTGTTGTTTTTTCCTCCGCAATCAAGGACGACAATCCAATTCTCCTAACCGCGCGCAGTCGCGGAAAACCGCTATTCCGTCGCGCGGAAGCCGTCGCTGCAATCATGCAGGCCAAGCGCGGCATTGTGATCGCCGGAATGCATGGCAAAACAACCACTTCCGCAATGACGGCACACGTACTTCGCGAAGGCGGACTGCATCCGTCGCACTATGTGGGCGCTGAAATTCCCATTCTCGGAACGAACGCATATTGGAATCCGCGCGGCGAATATTTTGTTGCCGAAGGCGACGAAAGCGACGGCACGTTGCGCTGCTTTCATCC
>JBARMF010000265.1:0-5996 GCA_049802315.1 Candidatus Udaeobacter sp. | reverse complement strand
CGAGCGAAGTCGAGACATCCCGCGATCTTACCGATACGCTTTGCGACGGGTTCCTCGACTTCGCTCGGAATGACACGGTGAAAATCAGGGATAGATTCTGGACGTGATGTATCCGGGAAAATTAGGCAAGATCATCAACCTTTTTGAATCGCTGCCGGAAGATGAGCGGCGCGAGACGCTCGTTTCGTATGCAGACAACGCCAAAAGGCAGGAGCCGCGTGAGGGCGAGAATTTTGATCTCGTCGATGTGCGAAAGGATGAGGAGTGCACCGACACAGTCGGCGTTTATCTGCACGTCGATGACGAAGGCAAAGGCCACATTCGCATGACCCTCGGTCCGGAAGTGCAAACGCTCACTCGCGCGATGACGGCCATTCTTTGCAAGGGGCTCGACGGTTCGACGCCGCAAGAGATTCTGGATCTCCCGAGTGATTTCGTGACGCGCATCGTGGGCACGGAACTAGTGCGTCTCCGGAGCCAGACTGTGTATTACGTGCTGACACGGATAAAAAGCATCTGCAAAGTTTGGCTGGACCGCCAGCGCATGGCCCAAGTGGCGTAGCGGAATGGAAGTTCGGCTTCCAGCCGAACTCGGCAGATAAGCTTCCAGCTTATCGATGGTCGGGCTAGAAGCCCGGTGGCCGAGTCAACCAGGATGGTTGACCTCCGGTGCGCATCTTCGTGCGTAACGTTCGCGTGATTTTGTTTGTCATTCCCGGTCAATCCTGTGCAAAAATCATGAGCAAATGAAAATGACGACGTCCGCAATTCCACTTATCGGTTTGATCACGCTCGTTTCCTGCGCCAACCCCCCACCGCAACCGGCAAACTTCGGTTGCTCAGGAACTGATTCGCCTGATCACCAGTTGCGCGCATGCATCGTTGAGGTTGGGAAATTCCCCCCGCCGCTTAACGAATCGCGCGTCGATATTCGCGACACGTCGGGGAAAGTGGTTGCGTCGCGCAGTTTTGGATCGCCTAAAGGCGACCAGGGCCGCAGCGTTGTCCATTCTGCGTGGACGCCCGATTCCAATTTCTTCGTGTTCAGCACGCAGAGCTCTGGTGGGCATTCGCCCTGGCATTGGAACACGTATTTTTACAGCCGGAAGAATAACAAATTCGCTCTGCTCGACGATACGATCGGCGCGGTGATTAAACCCAACTTCACAGTCAAAGCGCCCGATATCGTCGAGGCAACCGTACAGGGCACTGCGTCCGATCCGAGCGACATCAAAACCGGTCACGTCGTCACCAAGCATCTCGGCTCGCTCTAGCGCTGGAAAATGTTGCCGTGGTAGGAGCCTGCTCGACTTGTCAGGCAGGATGGCTGAGTTAACTTCGGCGCGCAGATGCCGCGGAATAACGAGCTCAAGAAAATTCTTCTCATCGGTTCCGGTCCAATCGTGATCGGGCAGGGCTGCGAATTTGATTATTCCGGTGTGCAGGCGTGTAAGGCGCTGCGCGAAGAGGGCTACAAGGTTGTGCTGGTGAATTCCAACCCGGCCACCATCATGACCGACCCGGAATTTGCCGATCGCACTTATGTCGAGCCGATCACGCCGGAAGTGATCGAGGCGATCATGGACCGCGAAAAACCGGACGCAATTTTGCCCACTCTTGGGGGGCAGACAGCGCTCAATGCCGCAATGGAATTGAACCGCAATGGCGCATTGGCACGGCATGCCGTGAAATTAATCGGCGCGAACGCGCAGGCGATCGCAAAAGGCGAAGACCGCCAATTGTTCAAAGAAGCAATGCTGCGCATTGGGCTCGATGTGCCGCGCTCTGGCATAGCGCGTTCGCTTGCGGATCTCGACTGCATCATTGCCGAGATCGGAACATTTCCGCTGATCATTCGTCCGGCATTCACTTTGGGAGGTACTGGCGGCGGGATCGCTTACAATCGCGAAGAACTCGATGAGATCGCAGCGCGCGGCCTGGATCTTTCGCCAGTGCGCGAAGTGTTGATCGAAGAATCGCTGGTCGGTTGGAAAGAATTCGAGATGGAAGTCATGCGGGACCGGATGGACAACTGCGTTGTCGTTTGTTCCATCGAGAATTTCGATCCCATGGGTGTGCATACTGGCGATTCGATCACCGTCGCGCCTGTGCAAACTCTAACCGACAGGGAATATCAAATGATGCGCGACGCCGCGTTCGCGGTGATCCGTGAAATTGGCGTCGAGACCGGCGGATCGAACATTCAGTTTGCGGTGCAGCCCGAGAACGGTCGCATGGTCGTCATTGAAATGAATCCGCGCGTGTCGCGTTCGAGTGCGCTGGCATCGAAAGCGACCGGTTTTCCGATTGCAAAGATCGCAGCCAAACTCGCAGTCGGCTACACGCTCGACGAAATTAAAAACGACATTACGCGCGAAACGCCGGCCTGCTTTGAGCCGACGATTGATTACTGCGTGGTCAAAGTGCCGCGGTTCACGTTTGAAAAATTTCCGCAGGCCGACGCGACGCTCACGACGCGGATGAAAAGCGTCGGAGAAGCAATGGCGATTGGGCGCACGTTTAAAGAAGCGTTGCAAAAAGCGCTGCGCAGCCTGGAGATCAAACGCTTCGGCTTGTTAGGCGACGGCGCGGACAAGGATGTCGATCTTGAAACACTGCGATTGAAGCTGGCAATCCCGAATGCCGAACGAATCTTCTACATCGCGCAAGCGTTCCAAAAAGGCGCGTCGATCGATGAAGTTTACGAGCTGACGAAGATCGATCGGTGGTTTTTGCGAAATGTGGACCAGATCGTGGAGGAAGTGAGATTCCTGGAAAATGCGCCGCCCTCGCGCGCGCCGCGGGATGTCTCGTCCGTTCGGAAGTCAGGCTTCCAGCCTGACTCGGCCGACGAGCATCTTGCTCGTCCGGTAGCGAATCAGCCGCCTGCCCGGACGCAGGCCAATTCACCCGACATCGTCGACTTCGGATTCCGCGGATTGGATCCGCAGCAGCCAATCATGCAAAAGCACGGGCACTTGCCACACTGGGAGCAATCCGATGCAACTTACTTCGTGACATTTCGGCTGGCGGATTCACTTCCGGCCGATGTTCTCGCGCTCTGGAAAGACGAACGCACTGCCTGGTTGAAGCTTCACCCGCAGCCGTGGGATTGGAAGACTGCGCGTGAGTACATGCGGAAATTTGAGGAAGAACGCGAGCATTGGCTGGATCAAGGACACGGCTCGTGTTTGCTCCGCGAACCACAGGCTGCTGCCATTGTGGCGGAGTCGCTGAATCATTTCGATCAGCAAAGGTATTTGATCGACTCCTACGTAGTGATGCCCAATCACGTGCACGTGCTGTTCAAGCCACTTGGGCAACACTCGCTCGTGGACATTTTGCACTCTTGGAAATCATTCACCGCAAACGTGCTTAATCGGAAAATGAATCGCGAGGGAGCGCTGTGGATGCACGAAAGCTTCGACACAATCGTCCGCGACGCCGAACATTTGCGGGTATGCCGAGATTACATTGCGCAAAATCCCAAGAAGGCCCGCCTGATACCAGACGAATTTGTTCTCGATCGACGCGACGTGTTACTCATCGATAGGGAGTTCGGAAGTCAGGTACCTTGCCTGACGCGGCCGTCGGGCCGCCAGCCCGACGTTGTTTTACACGAGCAAGATGCTCGTCAGCCGAGTGAAGCTGGCAGCTTCACTTCCGACACCGCACCCGTTGGTAGTGCGATGGAGAGAGAGCAACTCCTTCGCGCGAAGAAATTTGGGTTTTCAGATCGGCAACTCGCGGTGGCAAACGGTGCGTCGGGAACTGAAATCCGGTCACTACGGAAGTCGTTAGGCGTTACGCCGACTTATCGCCTCGTGGATACGTGCGCGGCTGAGTTTGAAGCTTACACGCCGTACTATTATTCGACGTACGGCGATGAGAACGAGCGGCGCGAGAGCGGCAAACGCAAGATCATGATTCTGGGTGGCGGACCGAACCGGATCGGTCAGGGCATTGAATTTGATTACTGCTGCGTGCATGCCGCGTTTGCCCTGCGCGAGCTCGGATTCGAGACGATCATGGTGAACTCCAATCCGGAAACGGTTTCGACGGACTACGACACGAGCGATAAACTCTATTTTGAGCCGCTCACCCTCGAGGACGTGCTCAACATTTACGATCAGGAACAACCGGAAGGCGTCTTCGTCCAGTTTGGTGGACAAACGCCGTTGAATCTCGCCAGCGGATTGAAAGCAGCGGGCGTCCCTATTCTTGGGACGCAAACCGAAAGCATCGAGACCGCGGAAGACCGAAAACTATTCGCGGCGATGCTGGACAAACTTGGCTTGCGTCAAACGCCAAATGGTTCGGCAACGAGCGCCGAGGAAGCCGTAGCGATAGCAAAGAAAATCGGCTATCCCGTGCTCGTTAGGCCAAGTTTCGTTCTGGGTGGGCGCGCCATGGAGCTCATCTACATGGAAGCGGACCTGAGACGCTACATGACAAGCGCGATTGAGGTAACGCCTGACCGTCCGGTGCTCATCGATCGTTTTCTTGAGGACGCGATTGAGGTCGACGTCGATTGCATCTCCGACGGCGAGACCAGCGTTATCGGCGCCATCATGGAGCATATTGAGGAAGCGGGCATCCACAGCGGTGACAGCGCCTGCGTGATTCCGACGTTCTCCCTCCCCCAAAACGTGCTAGACGAGATTTCATCCGCGACGAAAGCAATGGCGCGCGAGCTAAACGTGCGCGGTCTAATGAACGTGCAATTCGCGGTGAAAGGCGACGAAGTTTACGTGCTGGAAGTCAATCCGCGCGCTTCGCGTACTGTGCCGTTCGTCAGCAAAGCGATCGGCGTCCCATTGGCAAAAATGGCCGCCAAAGTAATGACCGGAAAGTCATTACGCGAACTCGGATTCACGAAAGAAATCGTGCCAAAACATTTTTCGGTGAAAGAGGCGGTGTTTCCGTTTCTGCGCTACGAGGGTTTGGACATTTCGCTCGGACCGGAGATGAAGTCGACGGGCGAAGTGATGGGCATCGATATCGACCTCGGCCTTGCGTATGCGAAATCGCAGATGGCCGCGCCGCCTCCGTTACCAAAACGCGGAAGAGTCTTCGTCAGTGTCAAAGACGCCGATAAGGAAGCGATCATTCCCGTCGCGCGCGAATTTCTAAAGCTAGGTTTTGAAATTGTTTCCACCGGCGGAACGGCACAAGCGCTGACCGGAGCGAAAATCAAAGTGACCAAGGTTTTCAAGATTCACGAGGGACGTCCAAACGTGCTCGACCGGATCAAGAACGGTGACATCAATTTCATCATCAACACGCCAAGCGGAAAAATTCCGCGTGAGCACGAAGTGGTCATTCGCAACGCCGCGCTAGCGGCAAAAATTCCCATCATGACAACGGTGCGCGCCGCACTGGCCAGCGCTAACGGCATTCGCTCACTGCAAAAACGAAAACTTCAGGTGCGAAGCTTGCAAGAATACCATCATGAATGACGAAATCCGAATGACGAATGACGAACTAAAACCGAATGACGAAATTGGGGAGGCAGGGCGCGTGGTATTCCAATGCAAGAATTCGTCATTTGCGTTTTGTCATTCCTTCGGCATTCGTCATTAGTCATTCGTCATTTCCTGTCTATGAAATTGTTGATCCTTTCTGTTGTGATATTAACCTCGGCTGTTTTTGCCGCCGACGAAAAGAAAGAAGAAAAAAGTCCCATGAATTCACCGAACGAAGTAGCCGTAATAAAGACCAGCGAAGGCGATATGGTGGTGCAGTTCTGGACGGATGCCGCGCCGAAGACGATCGAGAATTTTAAGAAACTGGCGCGACAGGGATTTTATGACGGCACAATCTTCCACCGGATCGTCAAAGGATTCATGATCCAGGGCGGCGATCCGAATTCGAAAGATCCGGCAAAAGAGGATAGCTACGGGCAAGGCGGACCCGGTTACAACATCAATGCCGAGTTCAACGATCATAGCCACGATGCCGGCGTTATTTCGATGGCGCGCAGTTCGGACCCGGAC
>JBARMF010000264.1:0-9228 GCA_049802315.1 Candidatus Udaeobacter sp. | reverse complement strand
CAAGGCGGTCAGCGTAGCAGTTCTTGCACCCCGCACTGACCTTTGTACAACCAGTGACCGGATTCCACGTCGCCTCTGTCCATTCGATGTGTGAGTTTGCTGCCATCTAGATCCTTATCTGCCGTGGAACGGTTTTCCGCGAAACGCCTCAGCATGAAGAAAGACTTGGAGCCAAGCGCGGACGTAACCGCGATAAATCGCGAGTTTGGTCTTCGTGCCTTCACCGAAGGGTTTGATGTGTAAATCGCGCGCCGGCACCTTTGCTCGCGGTTTTATCGTTTTTACCGCAACTCAGCAACTACTCTTCAGATCGCTGCATTCCGCCAGCGTCGGCAGCATCTTCTATAGTAAGCCTTTCAGGGCTTTGGCGATTTGCTGGCGGAAAAGTTTTGCGCCGCCGGATGCTGGATGGCGAACGCACTGCGCATTAACACCAAGTTGCCCAAGCTGCGCGGCGGCGATTTTTCCCAGCGCTACGATTTGCTCGCAAGGAAATAATTCGAGGAAGGCCTTCAGCGCAGGTCGACCGGAAAATTGCTCCGACTTGTTAGGCGTACGATTACTCAACATCCCGCGGCGTGGATCGAATGAATGCCACGGAAACGCATTCCACAACACGAACTCGTGCGGCAGCACGCCAATCTTCATCAACGCGCCCCAGACAATTGTCGCGGTCGGCTCCGCAAAACCATATGGACAAATACTTGGTTTGCTCGTGCGGCGTGGCTTGATGCCCGAAAGAATGACTGGCTGTTTGCCGAGCAGCATGCGCTCCGAAGTCATCGGGATCCCGCTGAAATGACCGCCGCGGTACCCGAGCGCTTCGCCGACGATCGCCAGCCGTGCCTTGCCGAGCCGTTCCCGAAAGTAGACGGTTAAATGTTCTCTGCGAATCGCTGGGCAGTTTGGACCGATGTCGTTTTCGTCATCGATTTGCCACCATGGATTGAACACCGCGCCGGATGGCGACGCTTTTAACAGTCGCAGAAACTTATCCAGCTGCTTGCGGGACATAGTCTGAACTAAGTGCAAACGTAAGCGCGATGCCAGAGCTGCCCGAAGTCGAAACATTCAAACGATATTTGGATAGCACGTCGCTGCACCAACGGATCACCAGTGTCGAAGTGCGGGATGCCTATGTTTTGAAGCACGTTTCCGCGCCTGGGCTGGCACGTCGACTGAAAGGGCGCCGCTTCGAAAAGAGTTACAGGCACGGCAAGCATTTGTTTGTGCGCTCCGGTGACGAGCTCTGGTTGCGGTTGCATTTCGGCATGACCGGCTGGCTTCAGTATCTCACGCGCGACGAAGAAACGCCGAACACGGCGCGCGTCCTTTTCAGATTCGGGAACAACCGCCGGTTGGCGTTCGACGATCAACGGAAATTTGGCGAGGTCGAGTTGATCAAGAATGTGGATGAGTTTTTGCAAACACGCGGCATCGGCCCCGACGCGCTCGAAATTACTCTCTCCGAGTTTAAGGTAATTCTTGGAAAACACCGCGGCGCAGTGAAAGCGATCTTGTTGAACCAGCAATTGATCGCCGGGATCGGCAACCTTTACGCAGACGAAATTCTTTTCCGCGCACGCATGCACCCGGCCACTGAAGCGGCACGAGTGAGCGACAAGGATCTGGCTGGGTTGTTTCGTGCAATGCGCCATGTGTTGGCGAAAGCGATTGCATTGAAAACCGATTTCAATCGTTTGCCGAAATCCTGGCTGCTTACGCATCGTGGAAAAGGCGGAAGATGTCCGCGCTGCGGTCGCACGTTGAAATCAGCAACGATCGGTGGCCGCACTTCATGGTTTTGCGCGCATTGCCAGAAACGAATCTGATTAACACGAGGCTTCAGAGGTGTTGTCGCAGCAGATGCAGAGCAGCCGCTTTAATAGCCTTGCAGGAATGATGTTTGGTTTGTCGGTGAAGCCGTTAAAACGGCTGATCCAATCAATTTGGTACTGGGGCCACCGGTCTGAAGACCGGTGTTAATGAAATCCGATTAGGGGACATTCTCCTCGCGCTCGGGCTTTCTCAGCGCAACATTAGGAGATTCCCGCCAGCTACACCATGGGGCGGAAACGGCCGACGACTTCCTGCAAACGCCCGGTGATCTGGCCTAACGAACAGACTTCGGCTGCTTCGAGAAGAGCGGGAAAAATATTTTCGTTGCGCTCGGCAGTCGCAGCCAGTTTGTCCAGTGCCCGGTTCGCTTTGTCGGCGTTTTTCTTTTTGAATTTGCGGAGCCGATCGACTTGCAACTGCTGTTTCGCTCGCGGCGTACGCGCAAGCTCCACCTCAGGATGTTCGTCATCACCGTCGCGGTACTTGTTCAATCCGATGATTGGCCGAGTGCCGTCGTAGATTTGTTGTTCGTACCGGTGGGCTGCGTTTTGGATTTGGCTGCGCTGATACCGTTCCTCCACCGCAGCGAGCACGCCGCAGAGCCGTTCGATCTCGCGGAACTCTTCCAGGATCGCCGTTTCTACTGCGCGCTCGACCGCTTTCATGCCGGGCGAACCGCTCAACATGTTCATGGTGTGTTTAAAAATGCCGGATTCTTCGAGCAGGATCGCTTGTCCGTGCGCTGCGAGCCGGATCCATTCTTCGCTCGGTGTCGTGAACGGTTCGTCCGCGCTGTTGGAGTGGGACGAATTCGTCGCGTTCATGTACGACAGGATCAGTTCCGCGGCCGTCCGGGTGAGATTGTTTTTGAATTCGGCAGCGATTAACGAGCGCCCGCTGGTTTGCGTGTGCAATTTGAACAGCTGCGCTCGCGGGCCTGCACCGAACACATCGCGCATTCCGATCGCCCAGATGCGGCGCGACACGCGCGAGAGCGCGATGTACTCCGCGTCGAGACCGCAATCGAGAAAGAACGAAAGGCGCGGTCCAAATTGATCGACCGGGATTCCGCGCGCGGCGAACATTTCCGCGTACGCAAAACCGTTCGAGAGCGTGTAAGCAGCCTGTTGCACCGGTGTCGAACCGGCCTCGCCGATGTGATAACCGCTGATCGAAATTGGATACCAGCGCGGCATTTCGCCGGTGGTAAACTCGACCATGTCCGTGAGAAATCGCAGCGACGGTTCGATCGGGAAAATGGTTTCGTTCTGCGCCTGGACCTCTTTGAAAATGTCGGCCTGAACAGTGCCACGCAATTTCGGAACAACTTTTGGACCGAACCGCCGTTTAGCAGCGGCGATGTACATGGCCATGATCATCGGCGCCGGACCGCTGATGGTCATTGAGGCGGAAAAAGTTGGCGATCCAAGATCAAATCCGTCGTAAAGCCGCACCATGTCTTCGACGGTGTCGATCGCCACACCGCCCTCACCAATTTTTCCGAAAACGCCGTCGGCATCGCTGTCCAGCCCATAAAGTGTCGGTCCATCGAATGCCGTGCTAAGGCGATGGGTGCGTTGGTGGCGCGTTAGATAGTGGAACCGCTCGTTCGTATCTTCAGCCAGCATGAGCCCGGAGAACAAGCGCGTAGGCTCTTCAGGTTGCGTAATCTTCTTACCGGTTTTGTTGCCGTTTTTTTCGAAACTCTCAATCTCGCGAACCGGCTCGAGATACATTTCGCGATACGTAGCGTTGAGGTAAGGGAATTCGCCCGGCAAACCTTCACCGAAAATGTAACGCGCAATCTCGCCCGGCTCGTCGATCTCAGGCAACGCGAGACGCGGCAGAGGCAAACCGGTCGGTGTGCGCGTAACCGGGATTTTCGCTTTTGTATCGTTCCAACGTCCCAGCAGATCGCGGCCGAATTTTTGATCGGTGCGCGCCCGCTTGACCTGGTCGAGAACGAATTTGTTATAATTTCCGACCGATTCGACGACTTGTCCGAGCTTGCTCATCTTTTTCTCCGTTCTTGTTGGTAGGGTCGCCGCGCTGCGGCGACCGGACGGCGCAGCGCGCCGTCCCTACCGCCGCAGATTAACTCAAACAATCGGTCGACGCCAGAGTCGCGGTGCCGTTTTGCGACCGTATCCACTAGTTGCTGGTCTCGTCCGCCTTCGCCGAGGCTACGGCGAGCAGGCCGGTTTTGTTCGAGACGTTGCTCGATTTCCGTGTGCGCTGTGCGCGCCCGCTGGAGATCGCTCTTGTTCACCACCACGATATCAGCCAGATCGAGCATCACGATCTTTTGCAATTGTAACCGGCTGCCGTAATCGGGATTCATCACCAGCACGGTTGAATCGACAATTCCATTTTTCTGAAATGGCATCGCCTCTTGTCCGGTACCAACCGTCTCGATAATGACGTAATCGAAGTTCGATTGCGCCAGCAACGCGAGACAATCGTGCGTCGCGGGTGAGAGTCCGCCGGCCTGTCCGCGCGTGGCCATGCTGCGCATGAACACACGATCATCCTGTGAATTGATCATCGTCGCGCGATCACCCAGCAACGCGCCTTTACCGACTACGCTGGGGTCGTGCGACAGAATCGCGATTCGGCTCTTCGGATTGGCATGGAGGAACCGCAGGACGAGCTCGTCAATCAGCGTCGTTTTTCCCGCGCCGCCCGGCCCGGTAAAACCGATGACTTTGCGATTCGCGATTTGCGATTTGTGATTTGCGATTTTGACATTCTGCGTTGGGCGTTGGGCGTTCGGCGTTCGACGTTTTCTTTTCCCAATCCCGTAGGCCTCTTCGATCTTGCTAAGTTCGTGCGCGAGTTCCTGTTCAAAGGATTTGGGACGCGGCCGTTTCGCTCGCGGTTCGCCGTAACGCTGATGGACAAATTTCACCATGTCATCGAGCGACGTGCCGGCAAAGAAAATCTCGTCTACGCCTTTGCGCCTCATCGCTGCGGCGTCGTCATGCGTGATGGTGCCGCCGCCGCCCCCGAAGACCTTGATATCGTCTGCGCCTTTTCTCCGCAAAAGATCGACAACGGACGCGAAGAATTCGATGTGCCCGCCGTTGTAACTCGAGATACCAATCGCCCGCACATCTTCCTGGATGGCGGCGCGGACGATGTCGGCTACCGGGCGATGATAGCCGAGATAAATCACTTCGATCCCGTGCCGGATGAATTCGAGGTTGATCGTATTGATCGCGCTATCGTGGCCATCACAAATGGGGACGGCAGTCAAGATTCGGATCGGTGAATGCATCGTGTTCAGGTTGCTCCCGGGACAAGTTAATTGTCCACAGATTTCGCAGATTTACACAGATTTGCATCAACTGGTCTATTGTCGCCACGATTGTTTCTTTGCTTCCTAATTTTCTGCTTTCCTGAGTAAGCTCCGCCGAATCGTGAAAAACTCCGGGGCGTTTCGCGCAATCCTCACTGCCGGTCTGGTCGTCGGTGTTTTGGACATTTCATCCGCGTTCGTGATCTGGTGGCAACGCGGTATAGGCGCGCGCCGCGGGTTGCAGGGAATCGCCGCTGGATTACTGGGCGCGAACTCCTTTGACGGCGGATTGGTTACGGCTGGTCTCGGTCTGGCGCTCCATTTTTTCGTGGCGTTTGTGGTCGTATCGGTTTTTTACCTGGCCAGCCGGAAGATTGAATTTCTGACGCGTCATTCTGTAGCGTCTGGTGTGCTGTACGGGATAGGCGTTTACGTTGTGATGTACTGGTTCGTGTTGCCATCAGCACTTCCAACGTTTCGACACCGCGTGTGGAACGAGTTACTCGCCGTTGCTATTCATATTTCGTTGATTGGATTGCCGTGCGCATTGATTGTGCGCCGGTACTCTCAACAAATGCGGGAGTCATCATGAAGGATCCTCTCGATTTTACCGGGAAAGTTGTCTTGGTTACAGGCAGCTCGCGCGGGATAGGCGCCGAGATGATTAAAGCTTTCGGCACACGCGGCGCACAATGCGTGGTGAATTATGTCGCCGACGCGCAAGGACAAAACAAAGCCGATGCGCTCGGTGTAGCGAGGGAACTGAACGAGCCGCTGGTGATCGACTGCGACGTGACGCAGCCGCCGCAGGTCGAAGCGATGATGACGCAGATCCAGGATCAGCGCGGCGGGCTCGATATCCTGGTAAACAATTCCGGAGTTATCCGCGATCGCACCATGAAGAAGATGTCTCCGGACGAATTCGAGAGCGTCATCCGCGTTAATCTAATCGGGACGTTCACAGTGACGCAGAAAGCGGCAGCGGTTCTGCGCAACGGTGGACGAGTGATCAATATGTCATCCGTGAGCGGACAGATGGGATTGTTCGGGCAGGCGAATTATTCGTCGAGTAAAGCAGCGATAATTGCGCTTACCAAAGTTTCAGCACGAGAGTTTGCGCGGCAGAACATAACGGTGAACGCCATCGCGCCTGGATTTATCGACGTCGGAATGAGCAAGGGCATGCCGGAGGAAGTGACGCAGAACTTCATTAAACAAATCCCACTTGGCCGGCTGGGCGAAGCTCACGAGATTGTCGATGCCGCGCTGTTCCTGGCGTCGCCAATGGCAAGTTACATCACCGGGCACGTGCTCAATGTGAATGGCGGATTTTACTTGGGGTGACCTGGTTCCGTTCACCGCTAGCCTTGGCGAAGGCGGATCAGTCCAGTTTCTGCACCAGCAACCAGACTAAACCTGAAAGCACCGCTGCGAATGTCGATAGCACGATCGTGGCGCGCTTGGTCTGCCGTATCTTGAATGCTGGCTTGGGAATATCGTCGTGAATTTGACTGGCCTCGAACAGTTTCATCAGGGCAAAAGCGACGACGAAACCCACCGCAGCCCACTTGAGGCATCCCAGAGTCAGGTCCACCGTTCAGAGGGTAGCGCAGACGACCAGCTCGCTCAAGGCCGGTCCTGAAATTGTGCTTAGGGCCGCGGCCGTTCTGTGGGTCTCCGGAATTGGATTGACTGTAATCCATTGGCCTTCTTACGCTCGCGCGATGATTACAAAGATTTTTGCTCTAATCGTTGTGGTTGAATTTGCCTGCATTTGTATTTCGCAGGCGCAATCGCCGAGTCCGGCTGAATCGCCTTCTCCATCGCAAACACCCGCAAAACATCGGGCGACGAAGAAAGCCAAGGCTACGCCCGTGCCGGCGACGCACCCAGCCCCATCACCCTCACCGGGCAAATTCAGTCTCGGCGATATGTTCAAACCGAAGACTTCTGGCGCAGCAACCAGTCCCGCCGCCGCGGCGCCAGCGCCAGCGAAAGGAACGAACCCTCAGGCGGCAACAAAAACGCCCGCGCCTGGCGGAGGCCACGGCAAGGTGTGGGTTAACACCGAAACACACGTTTACCACAAGGAAGGCTCGCGTTTCTACGGCACGACAAAAAAAGGAAAATACATGACCGAGGCTGAGGCAATTAAAGAAGGAGACAAAGCTGCGCAGCATTAACTCGGCGGAGAATCTGCTTTGGCTGCGATACTTTGCACCGCATCGGCCAAAGTCTCGAACGTGGTGATAGTGACTTCCCGTCCGTAATGGAATTGGGAGAGAATGTTGAGACCGATGTCCTTATGCGGATCAGGCATCACTCGCGTCACGGAAGCGACGTTTTTCTCCGCCAGCGCGTCCATGATCTTGGCGATGTGTCGCGCCGCGGCGGAATCCATTGATTCAAGTCCGCGGAAATCCGCCAAAACGCGAAACCCGGGCGCGACATCTTGCAACACCTCATGGATGCGTTGCGCGACCATCTTCGCTTCGGTGGCCGTGACTTTTTGCGCAGCGCTGATCACCAGCAGGCGTTTCGACCGGTCAAGCTCCACCGCATACATGCCTCGTCATCACACGAAGCGAGCAGGGTCGCAACTGTGTCACTCTGCACGGCTGACACGCCGCAACAATCGGCGAAAGCCGTTACACCGCGTTTTGGAAGAAAGCGTTTTCGAAAGTTGATTGAAACGCGCCGGGCTCGGTATCGCCGATCCGAAATCGGGGACTGATTTCGAATTGCGCCGCGCAAAAAGTTTCGACATCGTTCCTGCCGCATTTCTCGAGCGACGCGCGCACCGTTTCTAAAGCGAGCGCCGGCGTGTTGCAATCGCGGCTGAGATGTCCGAGCACGACTCGCTCGATTTTCCCAGGTAGCAATTCCTCAATCACTCCCGCCGCAGCCGTGTTCGACAGATGTCCGTGCCGCGACTGAATGCGCTGTTTCACCGGCCACGGCCGGTGCGTGTCGTTCTGCAAAAGTTTTTCGTCGTGATTCGTCTCGACTACGAGCGTTTGCACCTGTCGCAAGCGTTCAGTGATCAACTTGGTCACGTAACCGAGATCAGTGATAAATCCGAGGCTGCCTGAGCCGGCGTAAAACACGAACCCGAGCGGATCCACGGCGTCGTGTGGTACGGGGAACGTTTGCACCGTGATATCGCAGATCGAAAACTCACCGCCAGTTACAAACAACCGCCAATTCCGACATCGCTCTGAGAGACCACTGCATCGAAGCGCTTCGGCCGTGAGGCGATTGCAGTAAATAGCCAAATCGAATTTGTGGCAGAGAACCTCAAGACCACAGATGTGATCACTGTGTTCGTGCGTGAGAACAACGCCGTCGAGCTGCTCCGGCGTGACGCCACATTGCTCGAGACGCAATACGACTTGTCGCGCGCTCAGGCCGCCATCAACGAGAATCTTGCAATGCTCGGTGGCGATTAACGCGCTGTTTCCCGCGCTCCCGCTGCCGAGCATGATCAAGCTGAACACGGGTCGTAGGATAGCTGCGTGACTTCATTTCGCGCAAATGGAAACAGCGAGAATGACGAACGATATGGAAAATATATTTAGAAACCGGAGCGACTATTTCTGTCGGTTTCGATCCATCGCGGCTTTGGCAACGCGTTCTTCCTCGTGAGTCAGTGAGATAAGCTTGGCTGTGTTCTCTGGCGTGAGATCGTACCCTGCCAGGGTTGCGCCCACGATCAACGTGTCGTGTAACGTGCCAAGGCCGATGTGCGTTTCTCCTCCCTGAGTCACAGTTCCGACAAATGCGTTTTGGTCGAGATTCTTCGCGGGAACTGGTTTGAAACCCGGAACAGTCTTGCTCTTGGCCACAGCTTCCTGATAGGCCGACGACGCATCACTCGCTGTTGCATATTCGTCCACGCTGATGGTCACTTTCATGGAGCGATCGCTATTCGCGTAGATGACGCTTCTTGTCGCTTTGGCATTGGCGACCGCGGTCAAGTTACGCCCGGTACTCGCTTCGTCGACTACTTCCGGAAAGAAACGATTAACCACACTTATCGGGACAACCACCTTGCGAGGAAGCGTGGAGTCGGACGCCTGCGTAGAACTGTT
>JBARMF010000263.1:0-26674 GCA_049802315.1 Candidatus Udaeobacter sp. | reverse complement strand
GCGTAAGCGCGCCCGGCGGTCGCGCCTTACCAGAACGCTTGTGCGTCTATGTTGGGATGTTTGTGGTCATCGTGACGTTACCGATCAATGCGTGGTTAATCTTCAGCGCATTTAAACCGCCGAGTCGACCGCCGCGCGTGCTGGCGAAACTCTACGAAAGACTCGAAGCATTTCGCATCGTCAACGGCTACGGCCTTTTCCGCGTAATGACGAAGGACCGCGGCGAAATCATCCTCGAAGGCAGCTCTGATGGGATGGACTGGCTGCCGTACGAATTCAAATGGAAGCCCGGCGACATAAAACGCGCACCCGGTTGGTGTGCGCCACACCAGCCGAGACTTGACTGGCAGATGTGGTTTGCCGCTTTGGGAACGCCGCGCCAAAATCCCTGGTTCATCGCGTTGATCTACCGCTTGCTTCAAGGCTCGCATGAAGTGAATGGCTTGCTCGCAAACAACCCATTCCCGGACAAACCACCGCTTTACATTCGGGCGATGTTTTATCGCTATCGATTTACAACGGTAGATGAGTTTCGCCACACGGGCGCGTGGTGGAAACGTGAGGAGCTTCGCGAATACTTGCCAACACTTTCTCTCGAACAGTTCCGCTAAATCCTGACGCAGACAATCTTCTCCTGTTCCCTCAAGCAGCGATGATCCGCAGATCGCCAGAGGGCGGCGGACTAGAGACGGCACGCCTTGAGCAGCGTGGGCTGGCGAGGTATATTCTGCGCGCAATGGCGAAGGAAGAACAGATCATCACCGAGGGCACCGTGACGCAGGTTTTGCCTGGCACGATGTTCCGCGTCGACCTTCCCGGCCAACGCAATGTCCTTGCGCATATTTCCGGTAAAATGCGCAAGCATTTCATCCGGATTGTGCCCGGCGACAAAGTTTCGGTGGAGCTTTCGCCATACGATCTGACAAAAGCGCGAATCATTTTTCGCGAACAATAACTGTCAGTCTCGGTCGTTCAGGACGTTAGGCGTTTAAAACATTTATAAGGCAGAGAAGTCCGCCTGAAGCGTGCGACACGTTTATGATTTGAGACAAGTCGGCGTTTGCCCCTTTAGCAAAGCGCGCGGATAGTCGCAGCGAACAAATTAACTGGAGATTACCAATGGCAGAACAAAACAAACCAGGAGAACAGACAACACCGGCCAACGCCGATCCGCAGGATAAATTGCAGAGCAGCAAGGACCATGCTCGTAAAGCAGCCGAAGATTTAAAATCAGCCGCAGGTGCTTTCGCCGAAGAGTACCGCGGAAAGGCGGAGCAGGCCTGGGGCGAGGCGCGCGGCAAAGCGGAGCAAGCCTGGGGCGATGCCACGAGCCGCGTTCGCACATTCCAGGAAGACGCCGAGGACTACGTCCGTGAAAATCCAACAAAAGCAGTATTCACGGCGCTCGGAATTGGATTCGTGTTGGGTCTGATCTTCCGGCGTTAGTTTCGAAAGCGCCGGAAATGAGCAGCGGGACCCTTCCCTCTCGCAATCCTGCGGGCCATTCCGGTTTGCTCGAGAACGCGCTGGCACTAATCGGCGCGGTTGTAGCGTTTTTTGAGAGCCGGTTTGTTCTACTCGCGCAGGAATCCAAATCGGCCGCGGTGCAAGTGCTGATATTGGTAGGCTGCATCATCGCGGCGCTGGCGCTCTGTCTGATGGGTTACGTTTTCCTGATCGTAAGTGCGGTTGTTGGCCTTGCGCATTTGCTCGGGACCTCGTGGCCAGTCGTAGCGCTGGTTGTTGCGCTGTTCCATTTCATTATCGCAGGCGTGCTGTTGGTGGTGGCACACAGTCGAATCACCAAGCCGATGTTTCGGGATAGCATTGACGAACTAAAGAAAGATCGCGAATGGCTGAAGACTCTCAATCAATCAACGAGCTAAAAGGAGAAATAGCAGGTTCGCGTCAGCGCGTGGCGAACGAGTTGCGCGGCTTGCGTTACGAACTTGATTTCCCGGCGAAATTCCGGAGGTCATTCCGAAAACAGACAGGTTCCTGGGTCGGTGCGGCGGCGGCAGTCGGAGCGGTAATCGCGTTAGCGCCAATGCGGAAGAAGAAAGTTTACGTGGACGCAAAGACTCGGCGTAAGGGAGAGAGAAAACTGATGGAGACCGGGCTTGCAATGGCGGCGATGAAACTCGTTGGAAATCTCGCCCGACCGGTCATCATGGAGTTTGTTAAGAACCGGTTCTTTTATTCTGGCGAACCTTCCCGCGCCAGGAAATAATGCGCCATCTGTAGCTCGGGCCCTGTGTGCCCGTGAGACAGCCGAATGCTTCCCCTATGACGCCACAAGTTTCAGCTCCTTCACTCAAATCGCACCCCCTGCCGCACGTCGATAATTATCTCGATGTTGGCCAAAAAGCCGGCGCGTCAGACGTTCACCTCGGCGTGGCCGCGCCGCCAATCTGGCGAGTGCACGGAACGTTGCAGCCGATGTGGCCTGACGCGCCAGTTCTGACCAGCGAACAAACCGTTGCACTGGCAGAGACGTTCATGCCCGAAGTGTACAAAGACGAGCTCAACACCCACGGCGACTCCGACTTCGCGTATCAGAACGAATACGCTCGCTATCGAGTGAGTGTCGTTCGCCAGCGGTTGGGCGTTGAGATTGTGTTTCGAGTGATCAATTCCTACGTGCGCACAATGGACGACTTGGGATTACCAGAACACCTTAAGTTACTCACTCGCTATCAGAACGGTCTCATCCTCGCGACTGGTTCGGTAGGCACCGGCAAATCAACGACGCTTGCTGCGATGGTCGAGCAAATCAATACCGAACGGCATGATCACATCATCACGCTCGAGGACCCAATCGAATACGTCATCCACTCGAATAATTGTCACGTTAGCCAGCGCGAGGTTTTCACGCACACCGAATCGTTTGCCACGGCGCTACGCGCCGCGCTGCGGGAAGATCCCGACGTAATTATGGTGGGCGAAATGCGCGACTTGGAAACGATTTCGCTTGCGATCACCGCCGCAGAGACTGGACACCTTGTCCTCGCAACCCTTCACACATCGAACGCATCGCGCACACTTGATAGGTTACTGGATGTGTTCCCGCCGGAACAACAGGAACACGTTCGCGTCATGGTCGCTGAATCGCTGCGCGGCGTCATCAGCCACCAGTTGATACCGCGGAAAGATGGAAAGGGTCGCGTGCTCGCACTTGAGATTCTCACCAATACACCCGCTGTCGCGAACGTGATTCGCGAAAACAAAACGTTCATGTTGCCTGGTATCATTCAGACCGGAAAGAAGCAGGGCATGCGGTTGATGGACGATACTTTGATTGATCTTTACCAACGAGGCATAATCAGCGCAGAGGAAACTTACGCGCGCGCCGAGCAAAAGGATGTCATGCGGCAACACGTGAAAACATGAAGCGGATTACGCAGATAAGTAACGCATTCACGAATCGATGTTCGTGCTAAACTTGGTTTGTCCGCGTAATCCGCGGTTTTCTTATGGCTTATCTTGATGAATTTCTGCAGATCGTAGTCCAACAGGAGGCGTCGGATTTGCACATCGCCGAGGGCGAACCGCCGAAGATACGCGTGCATGGGGACATAACGCCGATTCGAGCCGAGCCGATTTCGCACGATGAAGCCAAGCGAATGTTGAGCGAAGCTTGCGGCCCGCGTAACTGGGAGCTTTTTGAGCAACACGGCGATCTCGATTTTGCCTACCAGATGGATGAACACTCTCGATTTCGCAGCAACTACTTTAAGCAGTCCGAGGGGTACGGGGCGGCATTTCGGCTAATTCCCACGAAGATTTCGACACTCGAGGAACTGGGGATTCCGGCAGTCGTAAAGAACTTTGCTGATTTGCGCGGCGGACTCGTGCTCGTTACCGGCCCGACTGGTTCTGGCAAAACAACAACGCAGGCTGCGCTGGTCGACTTCATCAACGAAAATTTTGCCAGACACATAGTGACGATCGAGGAGCCGATCGAATTCGTGCACGACAATAAGCGCAGCATCATCACACAACGCGAAGTGCCTGCAGACTCAGATTCGTTTGCTGCCGGCCTGAAGGCTTCGCTACGCCAGGACACCGACATCGTGCTGGTCGGAGAGATGCGTGACCTGGAGACTATCGCACTTGCTTTAACCGCAGCCGAGACCGGCCTTCTTGTGTTCGGCACTCTGCATACAAACAACGCGCGCAAAACCGTGGATCGCATGGTGGACGCTTTTCCTGCGGATCGACAACCACAGGCGCGCGCGATGCTCGCGAACTCACTTCGTGGCGTCGTAGCGCAATTGCTTCTAAAAAGATCGGATCGTCCCGGGCGCATTGCCGTGAACGAAATTCTGATCGCCAACCCTGCGGTCGCTGCGATCATCCGCGAAGGCGCTACGCACAAGTTGCAGGATACAATCGTTTCGGGTAGAGCACAGGGAATGCAGTTTATGGATGACGCGATCTGGGCGCTGCTGGAGAAAGGCATTGTGTCCCCGCATGAAGCATTCATGAAAGCGATCGATAAAAGCCGCTTCAAACCGTTTCTCCCGGCCGACGAAGAAGCATTGGCCGACGCCGCCGGTGGTGTCCGCAACGAAGAAAGACGGCCTTCAGGCAACTTGTTAAGGCCAGTCGGTGCTCGCGCGCAGGCGCGAGCGCGCTAAGGGTTGAGAAGGCTCGTCGCAGCGCCGCGGGATTTTTCCGTCGCCATCGCAATTTTTACATGTGTGATTTGTCGGGCTTCGTGCAAGGCAACCGCGACGCACTGGCGATTGCGCCAAAAAGATCGCATTCATCAAATGGTCCGGCAGCTGCCGGACGGATAGGAGTAAGAGCCGTTGGAAACAAAACCAACGAGCAAATAAGGAAGAGGAAGCGCTCCAAAAAGACTTCAACCGCGATCAACAAAGCTTATGAACTAACCACCCCCTTCAACCACATCCGCCCGCAACGCTTGACATCTTACATAGGGATTAGATGTCATCGGATCGGCAAACGTAACATCGGCGTTACCTTTCTGATCTAGCGGGTCAACTCAATTTTCCCTTATTATCAGTCAGAGACAAAAACAAATATTTGTATGAAAACGACAACTTCAACAATTAGTAATCCGATCAACGATTCGCTGTTATGGTGCGCGTTGATTCTTATTCCGTTCGTTCTGATGTGCGTTGCGGCTTTACCCGGAGCGCAAGCAGTTTCTCCGGCACCTGACGGCAACTACCCAGGAGGCAATACGGCAGAGGGGCAGAACGCGCTCCTAGGCCTTAGCACAGGCACATTCAATACGGCAATTGGTGTGTTTTCGCTGGAAAGTCTTACGGAGGGCAATTTCAACACGGGCGTCGGGGCCGGGACGCTTCTTGTCAACACATCAGACCAAAATACGGCCACTGGCGCGGGCGCACTTTTAAACAACACCACCGGCCGTAACAATACGGCCAATGGAGCATTCGCGCTCTTTAGCGACACCATCGGAAACGGCAACACGGCCGTTGGTATTCAAGCGCTTTTTAACAACACTACCGCCGCCATAAATACAGCCATCGGTAACAATGCGCTCTTTAGCAACACTGAGGGCCAGGAAAACACGGCGGTTGGATTTGCTTCACTTGACCGGAATACAACAGGCGACCATAACACGGCGATCGGCGTTGCCGCCCTTCTGAACAACATCACAGGTGCCAGCAACACGGCCGTAGGCGTTGGAGCTTGTCAAAACGTCGAATCCGCCAACAATGTCATCTGTATCGGCGCTAACGTCGTTGGTGCGGATGTGAGCAACACTTGCTTCATCGGCAGCATCCGCGGAGTTACAACGCAACACGCCGACGCAATACCGGTGGTAATTGATTCTGGGGGCCAGCTTGGCACGGTCAGTTCCTCTCAGCGGTTCAAGAATCAGATCAAACCGATGGACAAAGTCAGCGAATCCCTCCTGGGGCTCAAACCTGTGACCTTCCACTACAAGGGCGATAACACAAGCACGCCGCAATTTGGTTTGATCGCCGAGGAAGTGGCTGAAGTGAACCCGGACTTAGTGGTGCGCGACGCTGACGGTAAAATCTACACCGTGCGCTATGAAGCGGTGAACGCGATGTTGCTCAACGAGTTCCTGAAAGAACACCGCAAGGTCGAGCGACAAGAACGCAAGCTTCAAGAGCAAGATCGAAGCATCCAGAGCCAGCAAGCTACTGTAGAGGAACTAAAACAAGAAATTCGTAGGCTGACCGAAACTGTCAAAGTCGAAGCGTCAGAAATGCAAAAGGTCAGTGCGCGGCTCCGAATGATCGATCCAGCAGTAACACGAGTGGCGGCCGACCGCCCGTAAAATACAGCGGGAATCAACCAAAACACACATGTTAGAAATGGTCAATTCAAGGCGAACGAAGAACTCCATTAATTCTCATCATTGTAGCCCTGGGCTGTTTCGGCGTTTTACCGAAAACGCACGCAGCCGTGCCTCCCCCGGATGGAGGCTACCCCGGCGGCTAGATGCGAACCTTGAAAGCTGCGACGCGCACGCTCACGCTGTAGCGTCCACTGTCCTCAGCGGATTCGCCGAGCGTGCCTCCATCCCTCGAGCGACATTTGTCATTTGGCAATTGTCAGCACTGCCGTCGCGCTGAGCTTGCCGGCACGGAAAAGGTCGAGCGCAGTGTTGGCTTGTTCCAATGCGAATGTTTCCGTGTGCGTTCGCACGGGAACGCGAGGCGCAATTTCGAAAAACTCCTCCCCGTCTTGTCGGGTCAGGTTTGCCACTGAGGTAATCACACGTTCCTCCCACAAATCGACGTACGGAAACGAAGGAATGTCGGTCATGTGAATACCGCCGCACACGACGATACCGCCTTTCGCGAGCGCGCGGAGCGCTGCCGGGACGAGCGGACCTACGGATGCAAAGACAATCGCTGCGTCGAGTCTTTCCGGAGGCATTTGGTCGGAACCGCCAGCCCAAACCGCGCCAAGTTCTTTCGCGGCTTGCTGTGTTGCTTTGTCGCCCGGACGCGTAAACGCGAAAAGTTCGCGCCCTTCGTAAATCGCAATTTGCGCGATCAAATGCGCGGCATTGCCGAACCCGTAAATCCCAAGGCGTCGCGCATCGCCCGTTTTGCCATAGGATCGGTAACCGATCAGTCCCGCGCAAAGCAGCGGTGCAACCTCGACGTCGTCGTAACGCTCAGGCAAATGAAAACAGTATCGCGCATCCGCCACAGTGAACTCGGCGTAACCGCCATCGATCGTGTAACCGGTAAAGCGCGCGTTATCGCAAAGATTCTCTCTGCCGGACCGGCAATACGAGCAATCGCCATCGGTCCAGCCAAGCCACGGGATTCCCACGCGATCTCCTATTGTGAAGGTGGGAGTGCCGCGACTGTCGGGACGCTCAGGTCCCTCCCACATTTCTGCGCCGATTTCTTCGACTTGTCCGACAATTTGGTGACCGAGAATCAACGGCAGCTTTGGATTGGGCAATTCGCCGTCGACAACGTGTAGGTCAGTGCGGCAAACCGCGCAGGTCCTGACGCGCACGAGCAGCTGTCCCCTGCCCGGCCTCGGCTTCGGCACATCGCGCAGCTCCAAAGGTCGTTTCGGTTCGTTGAGAACCATGGCGCGCATAAGCTAAAGAATGTCTTGGTTGCTCGTGCTACTGCTGATGCTCGCACTCGCGCTGTTCGGGCCGCGCAAGCTCACGAGGGAGAGCAAGAGCATGAGCATGAGCATGAGTAAGAAAAACTAACGCGCCCCGACCGGCATGGGTCGCATCTCCCCCTTGCGCGGGCCTCCTGCATGTTCACCTTCGTGCTCGTGGTAGTGGGCGCTCCGGAGGAATGGCACTTTGTCGAGCACGTGTTCCTGGAACCATTCGAGCCAGAGATAAATCACTGGCGTAACAAACAGCGTGACCAGTTGCGAGAAAATCAGCCCGCCCACAATCACCAGACCTAGTGGCCGCCGCGATGCGGCATCCTGGCCGAATCCCAATGCAATCGGGATCGCGCCCATCAAGGCAGCGAGTGTCGTCATCATGATGGGACGAAATCGTTCTATGCTGGCTTCGTGAATGGCCGAGCGAAGATCCCAGCCTTCGTCAATTCGTTGCAACGCGAAATCGACCACCATGATTCCATTTTTCTTTACAATACCTAACAAAAGAAACAGTCCGATCACGCTGTAGAGTGAAAGCACTGAGTGGAAGAGATACAATGTGGCTAGCCCGCCGACGACTGCAGGCACAATGGCCGGGAACAAAACAGTGAACGGGTGCACATAACTCTCATAAAGAATTCCGAGGATGACATACATGACGAAAATTGCCGCGAGCAGCAGCAAGGGCAGCGATTGAAACAGCTGTCTGAATACGAGCGCCTCGCCCTGAAAGGTTCCCTGCACGGTTGGATAATGCGGCTGGATCTGCGCCACAGCATCCTCAATGTACTTGGTAGCATCGCCAATTGCAGCATCAGGTAACAGATTGAAATTGAAAGTGACACTGGTGAACTGGTTCAGATGGTTCACTGCCTGCGGGCCAATAACTTTCTTGGTTGATGTTACAACACGAAGCGGCACGAGGCCTGCCATGTTACCCGTCGTCGTGGCGATGGTTCCCCCACCCGATCCGCTCGCGCTGAAATTGCCGCTGGTGCTACTGCGGACGTAAAGATCGTCCAAGTCGTCAGGGTGCGCGCGCTCTTTGTCTTTCACCTCAAGAATGACCTGGTACTGGTCGTCCGGTTGCTTGATTAGATAAATGTAGTTTTGGGAGTAGGCGTTGCGCATCAGGCTTTGAATAGCCGAAGTAGAAACGCCGTAGGTCGCGGCACGATCGCGGTTGATGTCGATCCTGAGATTGGGCGTGCTGTGGTAATAGTCGGAGCGAACACTGCTAAAGCCTTTGAATTGTTGCAGTTTTTTCAATAGTTCATCGGCCATCGCATAAACATCCTGAGGCACGATGCCGCTAATAGTGTAGGCGTACTGGCCCTGGGTCTGGCTCGTTGCGCCGACGCTGATCTGCAGCAATGGAGTCGGTGTCAAAACTGCAGTAATTCCCGGAATGGAAGCGATCGATTTTTGCAGTCGCAAAACGATTTTGTCGATGGCCGCACGCTCACTGCGCGGCTTTAGAAAAAGGAACATCAAGCCCTGCGATAACGGCCCGCGCGAGGCAAAACCGGCGAGCGTAAAAAACTGCCCGACGGCTGGGTCCTCCTGGATTTTTTGATTCACCTGCGCTTGAAACGCGCGCATCTGTGCCGGCGAGGTACCTTCTTGTGCGATGAACAAGCCGCGGATGAAACCGCTGTCGCCTGGCGGTAACAATGTGAACGGCAAATGGGTGAAGAAAAACCAGAGACCAAGAATGCAAGCGAGCAGGATCGGCACAGTAAGCCATGCTCGATCGAGAAATTTGTCGAGCATCCGGCCATAGGCAGCGATCACGCCCTGGATAAAATTGGTGGTGTGCCGTTCCATCCAGGCGCGTTTATGGCCGGCCCTGCGCTCCCCCAGGATGCGAGCGCACATGAGCGGCGTCAGGGTTAACGACACAAGGCCTGAGGCGAGAATGGCCACGATGATGGTGACGGAAAATTCGCGGAAGATTCGGCCGAGCAACCCGGGTATGAAAACGAGCGGGATGAAAACCGCGGCAAGCGAAAGAGTCATCGAGAGGATGGTAAAGGAGATTTCTCCGGCGCTGTTGTAAGTGGCTTTTAGGATCGATTCCCCATGCTCGGCCCGGCGCACCACGTTTTCCAAAAACACAATGGCGTCATCGACAAGAAAACCAATGGCGAGAGTCAGTGCCATCAAAGTCAGATTGTTGATGGAGAAATCGAGCATGTACATTACCGCTATGGTTAGCAGTAACGACATCGGCAAGGCCACGGCCGGGATTAGCGTGTCGGTCGCGCGGCCGAGGAACACGTAGATTACAATAACTACCAGCACGAACGCGATCATCAGCGTCCATTTCACTTCATTGGCGGAATTGACGATGCTTTGCGAACGGTCGTACACCGGCGTGAATTGGATCGATCCCGGTAAACTCGCGCGCAGCTCAGGGAAGAGCGCCTTGACAGAACTGGCCACTTCGACTGCGTTTGCTCCTGCCTGCCGTGAAACGGCAAGCACAACCACTGCGCGCGCTGGCTTATAACCGCGCATCCAGAAAAAGCGCGAGATTCGCTCGTCCTGAACGCTCTGACGAACATCAGCTACGTCCTGCAAATAAACCGGTGCACCGTTGGGGTTGCGCGCCACGATCAGGTCCCGATAGCCCTCCGCCTTGTCGATCTGTCCATTGGGCTGGAGGACAAACGTGCGATGCGCGCCATCGAATTGCCCTGCACCGGAATAGACAGTTCCCGCTTTAATCGCGCTGGCCAGATCGTCCATTGTCAGAGCGCGCGCCGCGAGCGCAGAAGGGTCCGCCTTCACTCGAATCGCGCCTTGCACGCCGTAAATGTTCACCTGCGAAACGCCAGGCAAGATATTGATACGCTGGGCTACAACGGTAGACGCATACTTATACAGGTCTCCATCGGTCAGCGTGTCTGACATCAGGCCTAACAAGTAAACCGCCTGGTCGTTAGGGTTTGTTTTCTTGAACGTTGGCGGACTTGGCAGATCCACGGGCAATTTTCCCGTCGCGCTCTGGATCGCCGCCTGCACATCTGTCGCGGCGTCGACGATGCTTTTGCTGAGAACAAATTGCAATGTCAGCTGCGTAGTGCTTTGCGTGCTGGTGCTGGTGATGATGTCGAGTCCGGGGATCTGCAAAAATTGTTTTTCTAACGGCGTGGCGATGTTGTTCGCCATGGTGGTGGGATCCGCGCCGGGATACGAGCAGCTGACCTGAATAACTGGATAATCGACTGCCGGAAGATCGTTGACGGCAAGTTTGCCGTAAGTGGCGACACCAGCGACGATGACCGACAACGTCAGCAGCATGGTCATCACTGGGCGGCGAATAAAAGGCCCGGAAAGTCCCGAGCCTTTGACTGGAACTAGCTTCGCGGACGACTCCGTGTGCTCGGCGGAGGACCTGGACCCGCGGCGGTCCCGATCCTTTAATTCGCGTTCGCCGTCATGTTGATCCGAGTCATTCATACGACATCGCGCTTTTTGAATCGGCGGCGCCGTCAGGCGTGTACGGTTGTGGCGTGATTTTCGCTCCCGGAGAAAGCGCAATCTGGCCAGTGACAACGACAGTCTCGTTCGGTTTCACACCGTTCTCAATTACGGTCAGATCGCCTTGCTGACGTTGCCCAGGTGTGACAGGACGAAGCTCGACGGTGTTGTCAGATTTCACTACGAACACGAAAGGTCCCGCCTGACTAATCTGAACGGCTTGCGTCGGCACAAGCGTCGCATCCTTGAGCGTGTCCAGAATGAAGCGGACGAGGACAAACTCGGATGGCCATAGCGCGCGATCGGGATTCGGCGCAACCCCACGAGCTTTCACCGTCCCAGAGCCGGGTTGCACTGCGTGATCGATAAAATACAAATCGCCGACCCGCGGCGTAATCGAACCATCAGCAAGGTAGGTTTGTACTTTTACATTGGGACCGCCGAGATATTTTCGAACGAGAGGCAGATCATTCTCAGCAACGGTGAAATCCGTGTAGATGGGATCCAAACCTTGAATCGTGACAAGGGCCGCACTGGAAGGTCCAACCAGGTTGCCGACATCAACATTGCGAAGGCCGATTCGCCCGTTGATCGGCGATTTGATGAAGCAAAAATCAAGGTTTACCTCAGCAGCTTCGGCCGCTCCCTTCGATTTTTGGGCGTTCGCGACAGCAATGTCGTAATCTTGCTGGGCGATGACTTTCCTCGCACGCAAATCCTCTTGTCGCTTTAGCGTCGCCTGGTCTAGCGCGGCTTGCGCTTTTGCCTGATCGAGAACTGCCTGAAATGGGCGTGGGTCGATTGTGAAAAGCAAATCGCCTTTCTTCACATCGGAGCCATCCTTGAAATGGCGCGAGATGATGACACCATTCACCTGCGCCTGCACTTGCACCGTCTCATAGGCTGCACAGGTACCAATTTCATCCAGGTAAAGCGGCACATCCTTCGTGGTCACTTTGGCGACACTCGCCGGACGCGGAGCAGGCTGAGCAGCTTTAGCTTCAGTGGCGCGGTGTTGATAAATTCGGTACGTAACAAACCCTGCCAGGAGGATGAAGAGCAAATACGCCCATTTCGGAATTGTGTGATTCGCAGTGCGGGCTCGCTTCGTTTCGGGCTTGGTTGAGCGCCTGGGCATGCCGTAATCCATGACTTTGTGATCGCTTACGGATGCATCACCTTTCATTTGGACCCCCTGCGAATTGCCTTTTTTCTTAGAATTGAACCTCCCCGTTTAACCTGACCGTTGTGCCCAGCCAAGCGGCGCGCAGCAGCCCTGTCGCTGCGGGCGCGGAGCTTGTCGCTTTTCTCGGCGCGATCTTTGATATGTGCCAGCACGTCCATGCACATTTGAAGATCAGTGGTTGAAATGTCTGCCAACAGTTCGTTCCGAAGTGTCTTGGCGCTTGAAGTGATCTGGGCAATCACCCGCTCCGCGCGGCGGCCTAGCAGCACCATCTTACATCGCCGATCCAGTGCTGAATTGGTACGTGTAATCCAGTCTTCACGCTCCAAGCGATGCAACAGTGTCACCATGCTCGGCTCTTCTACACCCAGCCGCGCGGCAATCTCCGCCTGGGTGAGCGCGTCACCCGCGATCGACAAATGCATTAGAGTGCGCCATTTCGCCTGACTCAGTCCCATCGGCTTCAGACGCTCGTCCAGTTTTTGCCGCCATGCACGCGCCGTGCCGTGCAGCAACTGGCCGAATATTTCCGTGGTGTCGCCCGGATACATAACTCTGAAGACTAAATTGGTTAGTATGCTAACCAATTCTAATCCGGGAGTCTGTCAATCCTCGTTCGCATGCGCGACTTCAAAGAGAACCATCTCGCGTTTGCTGTAATCTCGTACGCGTGCAATGGGCCGCGGTCGCAGCGGCGCCCATTTTTGTGCCGCTAATGCTTTCGCTTCATTGTTATGTCGCACAAGAAAGAAGCGCACGTTGCCTGGCAGACTTTCCACGTCGCTCACATATTGCAGCGGTGCTTTCACATAAAAAAATACCGGCTGATAATCAGGATTCACGGCGTAAAGGGTCTCCTTTGGGGAGACGAGCGCGTTAATTTCTGCCGCGGCCTTCTTTACCTGCTGCCTGTCTCTTAACACGACCGATGTAAGCGGATAGCCAATGGCACCAATTACGATTCCCAGCCCAATGAACGCGGCAACGACCTTGGTCCAAACGCGTTCGTCTTTCATCCAGCATCGCGGCCATTGCAACGCATTGCCGGCGCAGATCATGCCCAGTAGCCACGATGCTGGTACTATGGCCGGCATGCTATACCGCGCGAGCCCGCCGGGGACAAGATTGACTGCCAAAAACGGTACTGCTATTCCCCACGACAACGCGCGCGCAAGTCGCTGTTCGTTTTCCTCTTGCAGTCTTGAAAGTCGTGCAAACGGAAACAGAAGCACCCACGGGAGAAAGTAGATCAGAGCACGCGGTACGTTTTGGATCCAATCGAAGAATTTGAAATCAATGCCGCTCAGCCGTCCGGTGTACTGACCCGACCACTTGTCGATCGCAACCTGTGATGTCGTGGCGTGGACGAACGGAATTGCCCATGCCGCCGCGATCCCGATCATCACGATGAGCCCGATGAAATGTGCAGGATGAACAAGAACCCGCCACTGTTTCCAACACGCGAGAACGGCTATCACAATCCCGTAGAAAAACAGGAGGTGCGTCGGCCCTTTTGCGAGCAAACCAAGCCCGAGAAAAGCAGATGCCGGAAGCCACGTGAGCCACGGCGACTTTTTTTGAAGAAAGGAGCTAAGCCAAAAGATAATCGCCAGGCCGCACAGCGATACATACAACGCTTCGATCTCAATTAATCGGCCTTTCTCGATGATGCCGATATTCGTCAACCAGATCATGGCTGCGATGATTGATCCTCGTGACCCGAGACTGGCACGCGCGACGGTGACAAACGCAACCGCAACGGCAAGCACCGAAAGGGCCGACGGCAGCCGTGCCGTCCATTCGTTGCGCACGCCAAACAATTTGAAAGATGCCGCTACGAGCCAGTTCACCAGCGGTGGCTTGCGGTAATATGCGTTGCTACCTACTTGCGGGACGATGTAGTTCCCCGTCTCAAGCATCCGAACAGCGGGCAAAATGCGGCGGCCTTCTTCTCCCTTGATGGCGATCGAACCCAGCGCGGGCAGATAGATAATAGCCCACACGAGTGTCACCGCAGCGACGGCTCGAAGCGGCGACTTGGTTAAATCTTCAATGCTCAACTGTTGCTGGCGATTTATGCGAACCTGAGCGCCGGACGTCAAATCAAACCGATCCGCAGCTTGACGCGAACGCTTCGCAAACGTAAACTGTAGCCCTAGTCCGCGCGCTGATGGAGTGGGAACTGGTGTCCCACTCTTTTTAGTCTGCGGGCTGCATGTTTTATATGAACGCCGAATTTATCGCCATGCTCGATTACCTGGAGCGGGAGCGTGGAATCAAGCGCGAAATCCTGCTCGAGGCAGTGTCGAATGCCCTGCTTTCTGCCTCGAAAAAGAGCGTCGGTGCTTCTCGCGATTTGCGCATCGATATCAACCGCAAGACTGGCGAAATCCGCGCGCTCGCAAATTTGGTCGTCGTTGATCAGGTATCCAATCCGCAGGATGAAATCGAGCTCTCAAAGGCCCGGAAGATCAAACCAGACGTGAATATCGGTGAGATTCTAGAAGTCGAAGTCACGCCGAAAAACTTCGGGCGCATCGCCGCGCAGACCGCAAAGCAAGCGATGATGCAGCGGATTCGGCAGGCTGAGAAGGAAATGATTTATGAGGAGTTTAAGGATCGCGCGGGCGAAATCGTCAGTGGTACCGTGCGCCGATTCGACCGTTCCGACGTCATTCTCGACCTCGGGAAATTCGAAGCAGTCATGCCGCAGCGCGAGCGAGTCGCGGTGGAAGATTACAATGTTGGTGATCGCCTCCGCGCGTACGTCGTAGCAGTGGAAAACGGTATACGTGGCCCTGAGATAATTGTCTCACGCAGCCATCCGAACTTCGTACGGCGCCTGTTTGAATTGGAAGTAAGCGAAATTGCGGACGGGACAGTCGAGATTCGCGGCATCGCGCGCGAAGCCGGTTATCGCACGAAGATCGCGGTGTGGAGCGCGAACGACAAAGTGGATCCAGTCGGCGCGTGCGTGGGTATGCGCGGCTCTCGCGTGAAAAACATTGTGCGCGAGCTCAACAACGAAAAGGTGGATATCATTCGCTGGAGCTCAGATCCAAAGGATTACGTTCTGGAAGCTCTCAAGCCGGCGAAAATAAAAAATCTGGTTTTCGATACAGAGAAAAAGCATGTGCAAATCTCGGTGGACGAAGACCAGCTTTCCCTCGCCATCGGAAAAAAAGGACAAAACGCGCGGCTGACTTCGCGCCTCACCGGCTGGGAAATTAACATCGGCAGGGACACGTCGGCCACGACAGTCGTGGAACAAAAAGTGGCTCAAGCTGCCCAAACGCTTGCCGGCGCGCTGCCCATCACCGAACAACAGGCGCTTAGTCTGGTAAAATCCGGCTTTACTAACTTGGAAGGATTGGGCGATGCAGATGTGCAGGATTTGGTGGATATTCTCGCGGTCGACGAAGCAAAGGCGCGCGAAATCTACGATGCAGTGCACCGGCAGGAAGTTGTACACTAACGTGGCTCCGTTCGAGGACGCTTGAGCCATGAGCGAAATTTTAAAGGAAAAACAATGGCAACGAAGACGAGCAGCAAAACTGCAACGCGTAAGGCAGCCCCGAGCGCGACAGGACGCAAGATCACTGCTCCTGAGAAGCCAGTCGACGTAACGTCAAAAGCTAAGCTCGCAAAAAAGGGGTCAGCGACCCCCGCGGAGCCCAGCGACTCCGCGACGCAGCAGAGCCAACCGGAACATGCCGCGCCCCAGCCGGAGACTGTCTCGCTGATCGATCGGAAACGGCCGGCAAAAAAATCTCAAGAGGGCGAGACAAAAACAAAGCGCACCGTTCTACCGCCGATTTCACGTATCCGCGCGTCGCTTGAGGCTACTTCCAAGTCGCCACCTGCACACGTGCCTTCACCGGAACCGCCGCCACCTGAGCCGGCAGAGCAACCGCCTGCGGAAGTGACTTTGACTCCTGCTGACGAAGCCGGGCCGCAGCAGAAGGTTCTTCTGATCAAGCCTCCAATTGTTGTTAAACATTTCGCTAACGAGCTCCAACTAAAACCGCATCAGTTAATCGCAGAGCTGATGACGCATAATATTTTTGCCAACATCAATCAGACAATCGAGCCCGATATCGCTGCGAAGATTGCAGAACATCACGGGTTCCTTCTGGAAAAAGAGCGGCGGGAAAAAGGCGGCGGTGTTCACAAGGTGGAACAGCAAGTTGTCGCGCCGCCTCCTCCCGTCATTGAAAAGAAAGAGGAGCTCAAATCTCGCGCGCCGATCATCACTTTTATGGGACACGTCGATCACGGCAAAACCAGTTTGTTAGACGCGATTCGAAAGACGCGCGTCGCGGCCGGCGAAGCCGGTGGTATTACGCAGCACATCGGCGCATACAGCGTCGATCATAACGGCCACAAGATTACGTTTATCGATACTCCAGGCCACGCTGCGTTCACCGCCATGCGTGCGCGTGGCGCGAATGTTACCGATATCGTTGTGCTGGTGGTTGCGGCCGACGACGGCATCATGCCGCAAACCGTCGAAGCGATAAATCACGCCAAGGCCGCCCCGCATGTGAAAATCATGGTGGCTGCCAATAAGATAGATCTTCCAGGCGCGAACCTCGATCGTCTCAAGAAACAACTGCAAGAGCGGGGTCTAAGTCCGGAAGATTGGGGAGGAGAAACAATTATTTGCCCCGTCTCGGCAACCAAAGGCACCGGCATCGATCACCTGCTTGAGATGATGTCGCTCCAAGCAGAGGTCATGGAATTGAAAGCTTCGCCGACGGCCAGACCCCGCGGCACTGTTATCGAAGCACAAGTGGAAGCAGGCCGAGGGCCTACCGCCACGGTAATCGTGCAGATGGGCACATTAAAAATCGGCGACCCTTTTATCTGCGGCGACTACAGCGGAAAGGTCAAATCCCTCCTCGATGACCGGGGCAAACCCGTCAAGCAAGTCGGACCTTCGACCCCCGTGAAGGTTCTTGGGTTCATCGGGCTGCCGAATGCGGGCGACGAATTCCTGGTCATGGAATCCGAACGCGGTACCAAGCAACTGAGCGACGAGCGACTTGAGACAAAACGCACGAATAAGCTTTTTGCTCCGCAACGAGCTACGCTCGAGACCTTGCTCGAAACCGCCGGAGGCAGAAAAGTCCTGCGACTCGTTTTGAAAGCCGACACGCAAGGTTCCGTCGAAGCGATTGTGAACGCGTTGCAACAGATCGAAACCAAAAAGGTCGATCTGGATATGATTCACTCAGCGGTCGGACCAATTTCGGAGTCCGATATTCTGTTGGCGAGCGCGTCGGACGCGGTGGTCGTCGGCTTTAACGTGAAGGTCGAGAGCATGGCGGTCCCGGCTGCAAAACGCGAAGGCGTGCAGGTCAAGCTTTACAGCATTATTTATGAACTGCTCGATCAAATGAAAGACGCCATGGCCGGTCTGCTCGAACCGGAATTGCGCGAAACGGTCATTGGACATGCGGAGGTAAAACAGGTTTTCCAGTTGAGCAGAGGTATCGTCGCTGGTTGTCTCGTGACCGATGGCCGGATTGCTCGTGTGGCACGCGCTCGCATTCTCCGAAAGCGCCAACCAGTTTACGACGGCGGGGTTTCAACACTGCGCCGATTCCAGGACGATGTGAAAGAAGTCCGGTCTGGTCTGGAATGCGGAATCAAGCTGGGCGACTTCAGCGAATATCAGGTGGGCGACGTGATCGAGGCCTATCAGTTCGAGCAAATCGCTCAGAAATTGTGATTCGTTAAAGCGTTACAGCTACGGCTATGATTGTCATGTTGAGCGAAGCGAAACATCTCTGATTGTCACGTTAGCATTGCCTGAAGAACAAATCAGAGATTCTTCGCTCCGCTCAGAATGACAATGCCTTCTTACGCTTCAACCCTTCAACCCTTCAACCCTTCAACGCTTCAACGCTTCAACGCTTCATCATGAAACATCGGCAACTACGCGTAAACGAATTGGTGAAACGCGAGCTAAGCGCCACCATTACGCGCGAAATTAATTTCGGAGGGGTACTGGTCAGCGTCAATGCTGTCGATGTCACCCCCGATCTTAAGAACGCGCACGTTTTCGTGAGCACTCTCGGCGCCGCTAATGGCAAAGGTGTAATCGCCAAGCTGGAGGCGCATCGGGCGGCGTTGCAGGCGGAATTGTCCAAGCACGTCGTGTTGAAATACACGCCGCATCTGATTTTTCATCTCGACGAGTCCATCAAACGTGGTGCGCGCGTGCTTGAGATTTTGGACGACCTCGGCAACCCGACGGCCAAGACGAGTGAGTAACACGACGTTCGAAGAGATCGGCCGCGTCCTACGCGACCATCAGCAATTCACTGTGCTCAGCCATGTTCGCCCCGATGGCGATGCACTTGGCAGCCAGCTCGCCCTTGGCCTCTCGCTCCAGAAACTTGGTAAAAACGTCCGCATCTGGAACCAGGACGGAATGCTCGAGAAATATTCGTTCCTTCCGCGCGCTGAATTGCTGACGAAACCACCGGCAACAGCAGAGAACGTGGATGTTGCCATCGCGCTCGACACCGCAATTCAAAGCCGTTTGGGCACAACCCTGGCGGCCGTCGGGTCAGCGAAAATCTGGATCAACATCGATCATCATGTCAGTAACCCCGGCTACGGCGACATGGTGATCATCGATCAAAGCGCGCCCGCAACGGGAGAAATCATTTTCAGACTTATCAAAAGTCAGGGCCTGCCCTTCGACCAAGATATTGCGGAAAATCTTTTCGTTGCGATCTCAACTGATACCGGGTCGTTTCAATATCCAAAAACCAGCGCGCGCACGTTTGAAATTGCTGCGGGGTTGGTGCGCGACGGGCAACTCGACGTCGGAAAAATCAGTCAGCAACTGTACGAGAACTATCCGCGACGCCGGCTCGAACTTTTGCGCGAGCTGTTGCGAACGATGCGGTTTAGTGAATGCGGCCAAATCGCAACGTTTGGCCTCAGTTTAAAGAATGCGGCAGAACTTGGTGTGATTCCCGAAGATAACGAAGGATTAATCGACCATCTTCGCGCAGTTCACGGCGTCATCGTCGCTGTATTTTTTGAAGAACTTTCCGACGGAAAGGTGCGCGTCAGCATGCGTTCCAAAGACGAACGCGTGGACGTGTGCGCGATTTGCCAGAAATTTGGCGGCGGCGGACATACACTCGCTGCCGGCGCGCGTGTGCCCGGAACGTTGGTGAAAGTCGAAGAAAAAGTTCTGGAGGAAACTCGTGAGACCGTTAAGCACGCCCGAATCTCCTGACGGGGTTCTGCTCGTAGATAAAGCCGAAGGGATGACGTCGCATGACGTTGTCGCGCTGGCGCGACGCCAAATTGGAACGAAAAAGATTGGCCACTGCGGCACGCTCGATCCGATCGCCACAGGTCTGCTTCTCCTCACTGTCGGCCGCGGGACAAAGGTTCAAGATTTACTCATGAGCGAGGACAAAGAATACGTCGGCACGTTCCTGCTTGGCGTAACGACCGATACACAGGACCGCGAAGGCGCAGTGATCCAGCAACGTCCGGTGCCTCCGCTGGATGAAAATCAAATTCGCGCCGCATTCGAAAAGTTCCGCGGCGATTTCTACCAGTTGCCTCCCATGGTTTCTGCAAAAAAACACGGCGGCGTGCCGTTATACAAGCTCGCCCGCGAGGGAAAAGTCGTGGAGCGCGAGCCACGCCTCGTCCATGTCTATCGCTACACGATCGACCGGATCGCATCGCCCGAAATCGATTTCACCGTGCTGTGCAGCAAAGGCTTTTATGTCCGCACGTATGTTCACGACATCGGCGACGTGCTCGGTTGCGGCGCGCATTTGAAAACGCTTCGCCGGACAAAATCCGGACGGTTCGATGTCGCCAATGCGATCACCGTGGACGAGATCAGAAACGCGACGCCGGGCGAAATTCTCAAACGAATGCTAAGTTTGCCAGAGGTTTCCCGGATGCGCGGAGCGTGAGCAGAAATGACGAGACTCGAATGACGAATGACAAAGTCAGCGTTGCACAACTTTTATCCTGAGCGAAGTCGAAGGATCCCGAGGAATCACCTAAAGGCATTCGCCACGGGATTCCTCGACTCCGCTCGGAATGACGAGCATTTGCTTCGTCATTCGTCATTCGGATTTCATTCGTCATTCGTCATTCGGATTTCGTCATTTGCCTGATGGAAACGCTTCGATCCATCTCCGAATTATCGCAGTTACCAAGCCCGCTTTTTCTGGCGATCGGCGTCTTCGACGGTGTCCATCTCGGGCATCAAGCAGTCATTTCCACTTCTTCGGAACACGCTTGGGCGGTGAATGGAACACCTGTGGTAGTCACGTTTGATCCGCACCCTGAAAAAATACTGCGGCCTGACAAAGCGCCGCATTTGCTTACCGCTACGCCGCACAAGATCGCTCTGATTCGCGCGCTTGGTGTGCGACATCTGCTGATCATTTCTTTCGATAAACATTTTGCCGCCACCGAACCCGAGGATTTCGTGCAGCAATTGGTTCAGCATTCGAAACCGCTGCGTGAAATTTGCGTCGGGCACGAATGGTCGTTTGGAAGAAATCGCCGTGGTAATCTCCAGTTACTTGAAAAGCTCGGTGCGCAGTTTGATTTCAAAGTCGTGGGAATTCCGCCGGTGAGTATTAACGGCGAACTTGTGAGCAGCACGACGATCCGGCGCGCGGTGGCAGATGGCGATCTAAAAAAAGCCGCGACCATGCTTGGCCGCGAATACACGATCCTGGGAACAGTTGTGCATGGTGATGATCTCGGAAAAAAAATCGGATTTCCGACCGCAAACCTGAGCGCCCACAGCGAGCAATTTCCGCCGAACGGCGTTTATTTCTCCGAAGCAAGGCTCGACGGCGCTGTCTACCCCGGCGTGGTGAATCTCGGCTATCGGCCGACGATGAGCAGCGGCAGATCAGACCGCGTTCTCGAAGTTTACCTCTTGGATTTCAATCACGACGTTTACGGCAAAGATCTTGAGCTGCGCTTCCTCCGTTATCTCAGGCCGGAAAAGAAATTCGAGAACGTCGATGCGCTCGTCCAGCAAATCGAATGCGATGTGCAGCAGGCGCGTGAATTGGCCGGAGTGTAATTAACTCGGCGCTTCAAAAATCCAGCCGAGTCAGATTTCGCACTTCAGGAGTTTTGCGAATGGCGAAGATGACTGCAAACGCGCCAACCACAAGGCCGCAACCAAACGCGAAGACCAGCAACAGCCAAATCGGGAAGTCCGCCATCTGGACCATGCCTTGGCGAACCAAGCTGCCGCCACCGGAAAGGAAGTAGGCCATTCCTGTTCCGATTAACGCCAGGCCAACGACAATCATTGCACGCAGCCATTGCGGCTCCCGCCGTTCTACCGGCAGCATGGCTATAACGCGCGCGGTAAATCCGTCATCGTTAATGTAGGGCACGGCTTCGCGCAGTTGGCGATCTAGCGTCTCGTCGTCGATCATTGGATTCACTGTATCAATTCGGCCCCCATGCCGCCAGTGTTCGTTTCAACTTCTCGCGGCCGCGCAGAACATTCGTTTTGACCGTTCCGAGGGGAATGTCAAGGACACGCGAAGCTTCATCATGCGACAGACCGTTTTGGCAGCAAAGCACGACTGCGGTGCGCTCGTGTAACGGAAGCAAATTAAGCGCGTGCATAAGATCGTGCCTCAAACCGGGATCGACAGTGTGTGGATCCTGTTCTGCCTGCCATTGTTCCTCATCCACGCCCACCAACTCCTTGCGACGGCGCGCGTCCTCGCGGAAGCAATTGTACGCAATTCGATAAAGCCATGTGGAGAACCGCGCTTCACCGCGAAAGCTGCGAATGTTTTTGTACGCGCGTAGAAAAGCTTCCTGCGAGAGGTCATCGGCCAACGCGATGTCTGTGCGGGTGAGTTGCCGCAGCAGACCGCGCACACTCGATTGATGCCGCCGCACGAGTTCGCCGAAGGCGTGCTGATCGTCATCGGCAAGAACTCGCGTAACGAGGTCCGCATCAGTGAGCTCCACGGCCGCAATATTACGGTGCCGGGGGCGGAGGCGGAATGTCCTTTTTGTGTTCCAATTTCCATACAATCAAATAACCAAGCCCAATCAGGAACGGAATCAGTCCGAACGACCACGCGCCGCCTTCCCAATCGTTGACGGCAGCAAGCCATATCATCAGGCCCAAGCCCACCATGGTCCATACGACCCCGCGCCTCGCATCCGAGCGCCGTCGTATGCCCCGGGTGACAGGAGCCAGCAGTTCTGCGGGAACAGGCTGACCTTTTTCCACCATCATCCGGATAGTCCGCTGTCTCATCCGAGTCGCGATCATGGAAAATATGCCAACCATCACCACGATTGCCACGGGTGCGCCAAATATGGACAAAAACACAATTGCCACGATGGGAATGGCGATGAAATCGCGCATTTTTTGAAGATCGGGATCTTCATCTTTGTCATCGCCCTCGATGATGATGCCATGCTTGTGCCCAAGCTTTTTCTCCAGCTTCCGGTGAATTTTGTCAGCGAGATCCGATGAAGCGGAATTAGACGTCGTATTAGGGGCTGCCGTTGGTGATGATGCTGAAGTCGCTATTGAGGTTGCTGCTGTTGCGGCTGTTGCGGCTGTCACTGCCGTCGCGGTCGGGCTAGCAATCGCACTTTCGGTCGGGGCCTGTGGAAACAAGCTGCCGTACAACCCGAGCGAGCACATGCAGAGGAGGAATAGTTTTTTCATAGAGTGTTTGATCATAGGATGCAGTGAACGTCCAATTTGGATTCAACGATTTTGGGCTTCCCAGGGCAATTAAAAGGTTGCGTGGCGCGGTTGGCTGGACATTATTGTCCCTCTCAAAACTGCGGGTGTAGCTCAGTTGGTAGAGCACCACCTTGCCAAGGTGGACGTCGCGAGTTCGAGCCTCGTCACCCGCTCCAGCCCCGAAAGCTTTCGGGGCTGGAGCGTGCGCGCCGTAGCCTTGGCGAAGGCGAGCCGCCCAAAGCCTACAAGCTATAGGATCTTCCCTGTGTATCTGTGGCGCAAAAGAGCCGAACTGCGTTGGGTTGAAGCGCACGAAGACCTCCTTCAAGCGCGCGCTTTCGGCCAACTTGTGATCGTACGCAAACCTGGGCGCAAGCGTCTGGAAATGGAAATTGTATGTCGCTCGCGAAGCGATTCGTCCGCGCTGCTTAAGGAATTTGGCGGCCGAATCGAGGCGTTGCCGCGTAATTGGCTGGAGCGATTTACGCGTAGCGATTCGAAGCCACTCAAGATCGGGAAACGATTGATGGTTTCAAATGTGGAAGGGACCTTGGTGTCCCGACTGTCGCGGCACAAAGGCTGCCCCCACATTATCATTCCGGCTTCGTTGGCGTTTGGAACTGGCGAACATGCTACGACGGCGATGTCGCTTCGTTTTTTGGAACAACTCACCCGCTTCTGGAACCCAGGCTGGTCGCTCGTCGATCTCGGGACTGGCAGCGGAATCCTTGCTTTAGCGGCAAAATGTCTCGGTGCCGGCCGGGTCATCGGTATCGACAACGATCCCGCAGCGATTTCGGTGGCCAAATCAAACGTCCGCTTGAACAAAATTCGCGGCGCCACTTTTCAGTTACGCGATGTGCACAAATGGAACTCAGCACAGAAGACCGATGTGATTACGGCAAATTTATACAGCGATTTGCTTATCGAAATCCTGCCAAAACTACGCGGCGGCACGTGGCTAATTTTCTCAGGCATTTTGCACAGCCAACAAGACGAATTCGTTCATGGACTGCAGCGGAATCACATTGACATGATCAGCATTAAGCACCGCGGCAAATGGATTGCCTTTCTGGCAAAGCGGGGCAAACGCTATGCGACCCCAGAATCTCGACCCGGCAAATTTTGCGACGGTGATCGACCGCCGCTACAGTAACAGCGATGCAATCAGAACAGCTTGCTTATGTCATTGTCACACCCTATTCGATGCGGAAATCGCGCACCGGCGGCATCGTTGGCCGGTTGATTTCCCGCACTGGACTCGATTTGGTCGGAGGCCGAATGTTCGCTCCCGGTACGGAGCTAACGAAGCGTTACGCCGACACGATCGTGACGGAAACTGACCCGAGCCACCGCGCCACACAGCAATTGATTCGCGAGTACGTGCTGAAAAATTTTACCGGGGAGAAAAGCGGTCAACATGCGCGTGTTTTGTTTCTGATCTTCCGCGGGCCGGACGCTGCGGAAAAGATTCATCACGTGGTGGGTCACATCCTGCATGAGCGCACCAGCGGCGAAACGATTCGTGACACCTACGGTGATTACATCACCGATGATTCGGAGAATGTTGTTTACTTCGAGCCGGGAGTAGTCACTGAATTCGAACCGGGTGCAGTCGAGCGCGATTTAAGACTGTGGGCGGAATTTTCTGATTCGGATGGTGGAATCGTGGATCACGCCGTGCCGTTTCCGGCGGGTACACAAATCGAGAAAACGCTCGTCCTTATTAAGCCCGACAATTTCCGATTCCCGAATTTGCGGCCAGGCGGCGTGATCGAAGTATTTTCACGCACCGGCCTCTCGATCATCGGATTCAAAGTGCACCAGATGAGCGTGAGTCAGGCGCAGGAGTTTTACGGGCCTGTGCTGCCGGTTCTTGAGAAAAAGCTCGGTTCACAAAGCGGTCGCCAAAACTGGGAGAGTATTATCGAGTTTATGGCTGGCAAAAAGCCCAGCGACTGTCATCAAGATGAACGCGATGCGCCTGGAACGGAGAAATCGATCGCCATTGTTTACCAGGGCGTGGACGCGGTGCGCAAAATTCGCGACGTCCTTGGCCCCACTGATCCGGCAAAAGCGCCTCCCGGTTCGATTCGAAAGGAGTTCGGACAAACGATCATGGTCAACGCCGCGCATGCATCGGATTCCGTCGAGAACGCGAAACGCGAAATGGCGATCATCCGAGTCGAAGAAAATAATTTCAAACCTCTGATTGAAAACTTCTACCGTCGCCAATAGTATGCGCTCCCATTTGTGGATTACATCATTGCCATGGAAATTTCCGAACGCGCCGCTCAACTGACTCCGTCGTTGACTCTGTCAATCGATAGCAAGGCGAAAGCCATGAAAGCCGAAGGCCTCGACGTCTGCGGCTTTGGTGCAGGCGAACCCGATTTCGATACACCGGAGCACATAAAAAGGGCCGCAATCGAGGCTTTGGAAGCAGGTTTTACTAAATACACGCCAAATGCTGGCATCCCGGAACTGCGCCAGGCGATCGCAGACAAGTTCGCAGCCGACAACGGATTGAATTATCGCGCGGGCCAGGTCGTGGTGAGTAACGGCGCGAAGCACGCATGCTACAATGCAATCCTCGCGACTTGTCAGCCCGGCGATGAAGTCGTAATCCCGGCGCCATATTGGGTGAGCTACCCCGACATGGTGCGGTTAGTCGGCGCCGAGCCTGTGATCGTGCCCACCAGCGAGCGCAACGCCTGGAAAATGCGTCCGGAAGATTTCGAAAACGCGATGACGCCGCGCACCAAGATGTTGATCATGAACAGCCCGGGCAACCCAACGGGGTCTGTTTATACGCGCGAAGAATTGGAGGGCATCGTCAACGTCGCCGCGGAAGAAGACATTTATGTGTTGTCCGACGAGATTTACGAAAAACTCGTTTACGATGACGCCAAACATGTGAGCATCGCGTCTCTGTCGCAGGAAGCGTACGATCTCACAATCACCGTCAACGGATTTAGCAAATCCTACGCAATGACAGGTTGGCGACTCGGTTATCTTGCCGCGCCTGATGCGGTCGTCAGAGCCGTCGATTCAATCCAGAGCCATACCAGTTCGAATCCGTCATCCTTTTCGCAATACGGCGCGCTCGCCGCGCTCAAAGGGGATCAACAACCGCTCTCCGATATGCGGGAGGAATTCGATATGCGTCGCAACTACATGTTTGACCGCGTCTCGAAGATCTCCAATATCACTGCGGTCAAACCGCAGGGCGCGTTTTATATCTTGGTAAACATCAGCCAACTCGGACTCACCTCTCAGAATTTCGCCGACCGTTTGCTGAGCAAAGCCAACGTCGCTGTCGTGCCCGGCGCTGCTTTCGGTGACGATCGCACCGTTCGGTTCAGTTATGCGACCAGCCTAGACGTTATCAAAAAGGGCCTGGACCGCTTCCAGGACTTTTGCCGGACATTGTAATCGTCATCCCAAGCGAAGCGGAGCGTAGTCGAGGGAGCCCGCGGCGTAACACCGAAGTATTGCATCGGGATTCCTCGACTTCGCTCGGAATGACGCTGTAAATCGTCCGCAATGCCCGGCCATTTCGCCCTCATTCTACACGCGCATCTTCCGTTCATTCGTCATCCTGAGCACGAGCATTTCCTCGAGGAAGA
>JBARMF010000262.1:0-1691 GCA_049802315.1 Candidatus Udaeobacter sp. | reverse complement strand
CGGTCACACTTCGCGCGGGCGGCGCGCCCTCGCCGCGGCGAGCAGGCTCTGGTCGCGCCCTACCGTCGCGAAGCTCCCCTAATTTCTCGATCACTTCATCGAGCGTCGCTTGTCCGAGACTCTGGATCGCCTTGATGATCGCAACTTCGAAATGCAGCTTCTTGTTAGGCGCCCATTTCATGCGCCCTTCGGCTGACGCGAATTGATCGATCAGCTCGAGCAAACGATCGATGGAAATCAGTGCCGCATGCGCGCCGAGCGATTTTTGCACGTCGGGATCGACGTCTTCATTTAGCGCATCGGGTTTGGCTTTGAACACGAGCAGATCGCGCAGATAAGCGATCAGGTCAGCCATGAGGCGCATCATATCTTTGCCGGCTTCGCTTTGTTCGTGCAGCAGATCGATTGCTTCCGGTGTTTCGCCGCGCAAAATCCGCCCTGTTAGATCGCTCACTGTTTGTTCGCTGGTGAATCCGAAAACATTGAGCACATCGTTCTCGGCAATTTCTTCTCCGCAAAACGCAACGAGCTGATCAAGCATAGACTCTGCATCGCGCAGGCCGCCCTCTGCGCCGCGCGCGATCGCATGTGCGGCCGCTGGTTGCAGCGTGATCTTCTCTTTCTTCGCGATGAATTGCAGGTGCTGCGCAATCAGATTTGCGGGGATACGATGCAGATCGAATCGCTGACAACGGCTTAGGATGGTGGCCAGAACTTTCTGCGGCTCGGTTGTAGCAAAAATAAATTTCACGTGCTCTGGCGGCTCTTCCAATGTCTTCAAAAGCGCGTTGAACGCGGCCGACGAAAGCATGTGGACCTCGTCGATGAGATAGATCTTGTAACGACCTTTAGCAGGCGCATAGCGAACATTCTCGCGCAACTGGCGCACGTCCTCGACGCTGTTGTTGCTGGCGCCGTCAATTTCGATCACGTCGAGACTATTGCCGCCGGCGATCTCCCGGCAGTTGTCGCACACGCCGCATGGCGTAATCGTCGGGCCGTTGATGCAGTTGAGCGACTTTGCCAAAATTCGTGCCGTCGAAGTTTTGCCGACGCCACGTGGCCCAACAAAAAGATAGGCGTGCGCAAGCCGGTTCTGCGCCACGGCATTTTTCAACGTGCGCGAGACGTGGTTCTGGCCGACCAAATCGTCAAACGTTTGCGGCCGATACTTTCTGGCGAAAACCTCGTAATTCACGTGCTCAAGTCTAGAAGCTTTCTCCAAAATGTCATTCTGAGCGAAGCGAAGAATCCCTGATTTTCTTTCCCCGGAGAATACATCCGAGATGTTTCGCTCCGCTCAACATGACAGCGCCGTTAAGAATAGAAAAAGAGGCCCCGCCAGTTTCCCAGCGGGGCCCTTTGTCAAATTGCCCGACTTATTTGGCCATTGTCATGCAGCAAGCGCCGGGGCAGCAGGCGCCGCCACCGCAGCAGTCTGTGTCACTGGACGAGATCGTCGTCGCGCTCGTCAGTGCCATCATTGCTGCAATCAAAAGTAGATATTTCATGATTTTCTCCTGTTGAGATTTCGTGAATCCCCGGCTGCGTAAACACGCACGCAGTGCGCGCGTGTTTTGCGCCGAGCCGAACGTTTTGAGAGAGAATCAGATCCGCGGAGGCGGAGTCGGCGGCCGTTCGACTCGTACAGACGCGGTTGCGTCGTCAATCGCTAACGTGTGGCCGTTGAA
>JBARMF010000261.1:0-2877 GCA_049802315.1 Candidatus Udaeobacter sp. | reverse complement strand
GGACGGCGTCGCTCTACAACCAACCCGATCGTGTGTGGCGGGCGTTGGGGCGAGTGCGGCACATTCGGCGGAATGAAAAACGTTTCGCCCTCGCGGACAATGTGATCAACGATGCGATCGCCTTCGCGGATACGCACCTTAATGTCCCCTTTGAGCTGATAGAAATACTCTTCGGAATCAACGAGATGAAAATCGTTGCGTGCGTTGGGGCCTTTGACGACCATCACAAAAAAATCACGGCCGTCATAAAGATACCTGTTGCTTACTGGCGGCTTGAATTTCTCAGCATTTTCTTCAATCCACTTCTCTATATTAATCGGTGATTGCACGCTGGTCATAGACATCAGCGTATTTCTGCGCGTGCAAAGCGTCAAACTGCGTCCTCGCTGGCAGACTAAAATTCGTGCGCAGTCGTTCGTCCGATCTGGATTCCACTGATTGAACCTAACGGCTCTACCCGCCGGCAGAAACCCGGCGCTTTTTCGAGGCGACCACCTGGCCTATTAAAACCGACTTTACAGTTGAATGCATAATCTTCCGTTGAATAGTATCCGCCCCTTTGTGAATAACGGCCGAATACTGAGAATTGCAGGCTCGCTGCTCGCAGCGCTGATTATTTGCAGTTGCGAAGAGTACCCAGAGCCGTACGCGGCGGGAGCGGGCTTCTATCCGCGCGCCGCGCCCGCAGGTTGGTGGCACGGCGAAGGCGCTTCCGGAAAGCCACGGATCGTCGTGCACACAGGCGAACAGAAGGCTTACTTTTACAAAGGCAAAACTTTGGTCGGCTGGACAACTGTCTCCACGGGTAAACCCGGTTTTGGCACTCCACCCGGTCACTACACAGTCCTATCAAAGGATGCAGACCATGTCTCAACCGAATTCGGCGATTACGTGGATGGTTCTGGGAGCGTCGTTAGGTCAAATATCGACTCACGAAAGGACCGCCAGCCGAAAGGAACTCATTTCGATGGCGCGCGGATGCCGTACGCGATGTTCTTCAGAGGCGGTTACGCGATGCACCAGGGATATGTTCCACCGTTTGCTGCCTCGCATGGTTGCATTCGCATACCAAAGGGAATGGCAAATCATTTTTTCGAACACGCATCCGTAGGAACGCCGGTCACTGTAACGGAGTAGCTTGATCCGAGTTGGATCAGTCAAATATAGCCGGCAAAGTGCCGGCTTTGTGTTCCATACTCGTCCGCATGGACAACGCACGCGTATGCTCTAAATCCGAGCCATGCTAATTTATATCGATGCATAAAAGTGTCATTGCCGCAGAAAGGATTTCCGATGCCGCCCTAACGAAGGAAGAACTGCAACGTTATTCCCGGCACCTCATTATGCCTGAAGTCACTGTCGAGGGACAGAAACGACTCAAGGCAGGGCGTGTTTTGTGCATTGGCGCCGGTGGTCTGGGTTCCCCTGCCGCGCTGTATCTCGCAGCAGCCGGTGTGGGACGACTTGGGCTTGTCGATTTCGACCGTGTTGATCTCACCAATCTGCAACGGCAGATTCTTCACGGAACAAAGGACGTCGGTCGCAGCAAACTTGAATCGGCGCGAGATCGCCTGCGTGACGTTAACCCAGACATCGAAATCGAACTGCACGAGTGCCGATTCTCCAGCGAGAACGCGCAGAGAATTGTTGCTGACTACGACGTGATTGTAGATGGCTCGGATAATTTCGCCACGCGCTACTTGTCCAATGACGTCTGTGTTTTCGCAGGAAAGCCAAATGTTTACGGCTCGGTTTTTCGGTTTGAAGGCCAAACGACTGTGTTTGCGCCGCACTTGGGTGGGCCTTGCTATCGTTGTCTATTTCCTGAGCCGCCTCCGGCGGAGTCAGTTCCGAACTGCGCGCAAGCGGGGGTGCTCGGCGTTCTGCCCGGCATCATTGGCATGCTTCAGGCGATTGAGGCAATCAAGCTGATCGTGGGCATCGGCCAATCCTTGATTGGACGCCTGCTGCACTTCGATGCGCTAAAGGTGACATTTCGCGAGCTAAAGTTGCGGCGCGATCCGCAGTGTCCGGTTTGCGGTGAAAACCCAACAATCTTTGGGCCGATTGATTACGATCAGTTTTGCGCGACACGGGACGACGCAAGCGTTCCTGGAATATCCGTGCAGGAATTGAAAAGGAAGATGGACGCGCGCGAAGCGTTCGAGTTGATCGATGTACGGGAGCCGTTCGAATTCGAGATTGCACGAATCGATGGAGCCAAACTGATTCCTCTCGGTGAAATCTCAGAGCGGGCAGACGAGTTGTACCGCGAGCAAATGTTCATCATTCATTGTCACAGCGGCGGCCGCAGCGCACAGGCGGCGCGACTGCTGAAACAACGGGGTTTCGCGAATGTCTATAATCTCGAAGGCGGAATCGATGCTTGGTCGGATTTTATCGATCCAGCCGTGCCGAAATACTGAGCGAATTTCATTAACACCAGCTTTAGTTCGCACGCACAAATAGTCATTCCGAGTGGAGCCCAGCGGAGTCGAGGAATTCCGGGATGTTCCGTACAGTTGAACACCGGGATCCCTCGACTTCGCTCGGCATGACCGGCTAACGAACCGCGGTGTTAATCAGACTTCTTTACGGCCGCAGCGAGTTCGTCGGTGCTGGGAACGCTGTGCCATTGCGCTTTTAATTCCCCACCTTGTCCAAATACGAATACGCAGAAATCCGTTGCTTCCGGCGACTGACCCAACTGTGAAGCGATTGTCCCGTCAAAATCGGTGACGACAAATATATCGCTTTTGGCATCGCGCCCGATCTTTTGCTCGTCATATCGCGCCTGAAGCCGCTTTGCTGCTTCACCCACGCGGTGCCGAATGAACGCAGTCGCCACCCGGCGCCCTATAGCCAGGTGTCTGGCGG
>JBARMF010000260.1:0-2979 GCA_049802315.1 Candidatus Udaeobacter sp. | reverse complement strand
CCGGAGCGCAACGGTGCGGTGGAAGCCGACGTCGAGGCTCGCGAAGCAGCGTTACAGACGCGCGTCGATGGATTGGTTTACGCTTATTGCTCGATCGGTCACACGATCGCTCGCATAGATCCGCTAGCTGAGATGCGGCCCAGAAATCCCTTGCTACGTCTGAGCGAGTTTGGGTTCACCGACTCCGACCTCGATCTTCGCGTTTCATCTAAGTTCTTCCTCGACAACCGGCCGATGTCGTTACGAGACATGGTGGCGGGGTTGGACAGAATTTATGCCGACTCGATCGGATCAGAGTTCATGCATATTCAGGATCCGCGCGTTCGCGAGTGGATCCGGCGCCGACTGGAAACACGTCCGCACAAACATTCAACGCCTCGCGCGGTCCAGGTCGCGCTGTTGCGGGCGCTGCTCGAAGCCGAATCGTTCGAGATTTTTTTGCATACTCGCTACGTCGGACAAAAACGTTTTTCGTTACAGGGAGCGGAAACGCTGCTGGTCGCTCTTGAGACAATCCTGCACAAATGTCCTGACGGCGGCGTCGAGGAGATTTGCATGGGCATGGCGCATCGCGGGCGGCTCAACGTGCTTGCGAATTTTTTGCGCAAATCGCTCAAAATCATCTTCACCGAGTTTAGCGAAAATTACATTCCCGATTTGGTCGCTGGCGACGGGGACGTGAAATATCATCTCGGCTATCAGGCCGTGCGCAGGCTCGGTTCGGGCGCCGAGATCGAGATCCGACTCTCGTCGAACCCGAGCCATTTGGAAGCTGTTGATCCAGTCGTCGAAGGGAAAGCGCGCGCCCGGCAACGAATTCGCGGCGATACCGAGCACCGTAAAAAGGTTTTGCCGCTGCTGATACACGGCGATGCAGCATTCATCGCACAGGGAATCGTGGCCGAGACGCTGAATTTGTCGCAGTTACACGGTTACAGTACGGGCGGCACTATCCACGTCGTGGTGAACAATCAAATCGGTTTCACTACGCTGCCGAAAGATGCGCGATCATCACAGTACGCCACAGACATCGCCAAGATGATCGAGGCGCCGATTTTTCATGTGAACGGCGATGACCCGCTTGCAGTGAAGTTTGTCACCGATTTGGCGTTCGATTTCCGCCAGAAATTCGGGCGAGACGTGGTGATCGACTTGTATTGCTATCGCCGCTATGGCCACAACGAAGGCGACGAACCCTCGTTCACACAGCCCGATCTCTACGCAAAAATCGAGAAACGTCCCTCTGTGACTCAGCTTTATAAGCGCGAGTTGCTCAATGCCGGAACGCTGAGCGAAGACGACGCTGCTTCGCTCGAAACCGAGTTTGCCTTGCGACTGGAAATGACGCGGGACGAAGTGAATGCGATCGAAAAACGCAGAGCGAACCAGAAAGCCAAATTCAGAGAATCAACCGCGATCTTTCAACCTGAATACACGAGCGAGTCGGAGCCGACTGCTATCAGCGAGAAAACTCTGAAAACGATCGTCGAAGGTCTCACCCGTGTCCCGGATGGTTTCGAGGTTCAGTCAAAGATACAACGCATCGTGATCGACCATCAGCGCCAAGTGTTCGAGGATGGCGGACCGTATGAATGGCATTTCGCCGAAGCGCTCGCATTTGGATCGTTGCTTCTTGAGGGCATTCCGGTTCGGTTATCGGGTCAGGACAGTTCGCGCGGCACGTTCAGCACGCGACATTCCGTGCTTTATGACGCGAGGACGGGCAAGCCGTACGTGCCGTTGATGCATCTGGCTGAAAAACAAGCGCGCATCTGCATTTACAACAGTCCGCTCTCTGAGGCCGCCGTGCTCGGATTCGATTACGGCTACTCACTTGAGTACCCAAAAATGCTTTGCCTGTGGGAGGCGCAATTCGGCGATTTCATGAATGGCGCCCAGACCATTATCGATCAATTCATCGTGTCAGCGGAATCCAAATGGCAACGGCCGAGTGGAATTGTTCTGTTACTCCCGCACGGCTATGAAGGGCAGGGGCCGGAACATTCCAGCGCGCGCATCGAACGCTTCCTTCAAGAGTGTGCTGAGGACAACATCCAAGTCTGCAATGTTACGACCGCTGCACAGTATTTTCATGTGCTGCGCCGCCAGATGAAACGCGATTTTATCAAGCCACTCATCATTGCTACGCCGAAAAGTTTGTTGCGTGCCAAGTATGCGTCGTCGCCAGCTGAAGAATTCATCCATGGCCGGTTCGAAGAAATTCTCGGCTCAGCTGAAACTGGTCCGGCCGACAATGTGAAGCGCATCATCTTTTGCTCCGGGAAGATTTTTTACGATCTGCAGAAGTATCGCAGCGAACGCAAGATCGAGGACGCAGAGATCATTCGTATCGAGCAGCTTTATCCTCTCGCTGAAAAAAGGCTCCGCGAAATGCTCAAGCCGTTTCCAAAAGCCGCGAAGCTCGTCTGGTGTCAGGAAGAACCGCAGAACATGGGTGCATGGACGTTCATCGAACCGCGATTACGAACGCTCTTTTGCACCGAGATCGCGTACGCAGGTCGCGAGGCCAGTGCCAGCCCGGCCGTCGGCGCGCTGGCTCGCCACAAACGCGAGCAAGCGCGTCTTGTTGCCGACGCATTTTCGATGTGACGCTGACGGTTGTCGCCGTTGCGTAGTGGTGACTGCGTTGCTTCGCTGGTTGACGGATGTTAGCGTCGCCCGCTCGCCATGAGCCAGAATTACAAAGACACATTGAACCTGCCGCGAACGGATTTTCCGATGAAGGCGAACCTTGCTGCGCGCGAGCCGGAGATGCTTAGGGCATGGGAAGACTCGAAGCTTTACCAGCAGATTCAGAAATCGCGCGATGGCCGGGAACTGTTCGTTCTGCATGACGGGCCGCCATTCGCCAACGGCGACGTCCACATGGGCACCGCTCTCAACAAAATCCTCAAGGACTTCGTGGTGAAATCGCAGACGATGCTCGGCAAACGCGCGCCTTACGTCCCTGGTTGGGAC
>JBARMF010000259.1:0-5073 GCA_049802315.1 Candidatus Udaeobacter sp. | reverse complement strand
GGTGGACTGTACGTGTTCGCCGCACTCCTCTGGTTGATTCCTGATCCTCGAATCGAGCGGAAGCTGGAAAAACGCAAAGAGTAAACAAGAGAGGCAATCCAGTGAGTGTTATACACAACTTCTAGTTAGACGGGCAGTTATAAGGCGATGGCGATCCCGTCATTATGAAAGCGAACGCCAAAAAATAAGAATATGAAAATAGTCATCCTAGGGGGCACGGGTTTGATCGGAGGGAAACTCGTAAACTTGTTTCGGGCGGGAGGCCACGAAGTCATTCCGGCATCTCCTTCGCTCGGCATCAATTCGATTACCAGAGAAGGTTTGACCGAGGCACTAACCGGAGCGCAGGTGGTCGTAGATGTTACAAATGCTCCTTCGTGGGAAGATAAGGCCGTGCTGGAATTCTTCGAAACGTCGACCGGCAACGTCCTCGCGACCGAGGCGAAAACCGGCGTGGGCCACCACGTTGCGCTCTCCATAGTCGGCTGCGACCGGCTTCCTGCCAGCGGATATCTGCGAGCGAAAGTTGCCCAGGAAAAACTGATCAAGGCTTCGCCCATTCCTTACACGATTGTCCGAGCCACTCAGTTTTTCGAGTTCGTTGGCGGCATCGCTGATTCCGCAACCAACGGGCAGGCCGTACGCATGCCGTCGGCGTTGTTTCAGCCAATCCTCTCTAACGACGTCGCCGCCGCTCTGGCCACGATCGCCGTGGCGAAGCCGTTGAATGGAATAGTGGAACTGGCCGGCCCCGATGCGATTCCCTTCGACGAGGTCATCCGCGAATACCTCACGGCGCATAACGATCCCCGCACGGTCGTCACCGACGAGCAAGCTCGGTACTTCGGCACGCCGCTCGAGAAGCGCAGCCTGGTCCCAGAACGTGAAAACCCGCTCCTCGGTTCTGTCCGTTTCGTGGACTGGCTTGGCCGCACCGCTCCACGGCATTGAACCGCTTACATCAACATGAAACGAACTCAAACTTCAAAACCAAACAGGCTGATGCGCTTCATCTGTGCACTTGTCGCGTGTACATTTGTCGATGCCACTGTCGGAGCCGGCGCAGCGATAGCCGCTGACGAAAATTCAAAGGTTACGCTAGTCTACGAACACGCTCTGCCCAATGTGCCCGGCAAAAGCATCAAGGGTGTGCTCGTCGAATATGCTCCTGGAGGCTCGTCGTCGGCCCACACGCATGCCAAATCAGCTTTCATCTATGCGACTGTTCTTGAAGGAGCGATCCGAAGTTCGATCAATGATGGGCCGGTCGTTACCTATCGCACCGGCGAGAGCTTCTCCGAGATGCCCGGTGACCGGCACAGCGTTAGTGAGAACGCGAGCAAAACCGCACCCGCGAAACTACTGGCCGTGTTTGTGGTCGACACGGACGAGAAGGAACTGACAACGCCGCTCGAAAAATGAGGCAGCTCTTGAGTGAACACCAAGCATCCCTCCTGCGGCAGTGTTCTTGGCCTCCGATAATCCGAAGTGGATCATTGGAGAAATGCTTCTCATTTCGGGCGGCCTACGTTAGATTGTACAGACAAACGGTTCAGCAACAGGAAAGGGAAACGAAAACATGAAAACAAAATTGTCCGCCGTCGCGCTTGTTGCGAGCGCGGTGACGATTGCTCAAGCGAACCCGGGAGGTGTTCCCGCAGTGACAGGAACATCTCACAGAGGCGCAGTTGCGCGTAGTGCCCCGGCGGTTCACGCTCCGATACGGCCCGGCGGTGTTTCGTCGTTCCGCTCAATGCCGATGCGGTCATACGGCAGTAGACCGTTTTATTCAGGCCAGCGCTATTCCTCGTTCGGGATGCGTTCGTCACCTGCCTTCGCGTACCGGCAGCCTTTCTATTCGAGTCGAGGTTCGTTCACGCGTTCCGGTCCATATACGGTGGCAACTATTCCGCAACGCAATCGTGTCGCGCCATTCGCGAATCGCAGAAACCAAGCTGTCACACGCGTGTGGAACCAGCGGAACAGCGGAACGCAGTTCCGGAATGGAAACAATCTACGGAACGCAAACAATCTGCGGAATCCAAACAATCTGCGAAACGCAAACAATCTCCGAAATAGAGACAATCATCTGCGGCGCGACTGGCAGAAACACGTTTTCGCTCACCAATCAGGGGATTGGCATCGCGACTGGAACCGCAACTGCGACCATTGGTGGAATGGCCACCAATGCTCCTTCATTAATGGATCGTGGGTGATCTTCAATCTGGGATTTTCTCCGTGGCCTTCGTACTATCCGGACGATTACTACTACGACTATGGCTTTCCAAATGATGGCTACGGCTCGTCGACCTACGGTAACGATTATCCGTATTCGTACAATTATGATCCAGGCGATTACAACTCCGGCGATTACCAAGGGCAGATGTATTACGATCAAAACAGTTATCCCGACCAATCGCAGGGCTACTACGATTCCGGTGTTTACCAAACTCAAGCGTACGACGATCCGAATGCCTACAGCGATGAATCGCAATCAGATGATTCGACCATTGCCGCGGCGCAGGAGCGACTCGCTCGCCAAGGATATTATCGCGGCGAGACAGATGGCGTGCTCAGCCCTGACATGCAGAAAGCCATTAGGCGTTATCAAAGCACCAACGGGTTGCGCCAGACTGGTTACCTAGACAGCGACACCCTCGCAGTAATGGGATTAACCAAAGGGAGCTACTAAAATTTCAGATGGGCCAATGTGCTGCCCAGTAAATCAGTCCGCAGCCCGACCTCGCCGTTTCCCTACCTCATCACCAGTTCGCTCGCGTTCGTCAACACATGGATCTCCGCCGGACTCTAGATCGTGAGGATACGGAAACATAGCTCGCAGGACGATAAAAAATGCTTGTATCGAACGGACAACCTGGCCAGGTAATTATGCTCGTCATGGGCAAACAATTTTAGATCAAGATCGACAGCATTGATCTCGGCCAAATTTTAGATGGTCTGCGATCACGCCAAGAATCGTGGAAGAACACCGCGATCTATTTGCATGATGGTTATTTCCCTGATGACGCATTTGTGTGCGAAGAATGTAGCGATGCAAACGAAGCACAAAAGATCGCCGATCGGTACCAGCGAATCATCAGCGGCATTGAACAACAAGTTGACGAGCAAGACGGTTGGTAGCGGCAGGCGGTGTTGTGAAATTTCGTGCTTCGCTTAGACTGAAGTGGTGAACGTCGCTATTCCAGAACAGCTTGAACGCGCGATGAAGGAGAAAGTTGCCAGCGGGAAATACCGCTCCGCCGAGGAATTAGTCAGGCAAGCCGTCTCCCGGTTAATCGAGGAAGAGAAAACTCAACCCGGTGATCTGTCATGGCTGGAAAGGGAATTGCAAGCCGGTTTAGATAGTCCAGCACGCGAAATGACGGAAACTGATTGGGAGCAATTGCGGCAGCGCATTGAACGTCGTGTTAGCGCGTCATAGCGGTACCGATGGCCCGGCTGCTGATTCGCGAACAAGCTTGGTCTGATCTCGAAGAGCTCGGCGCGTTTATCGCGAAAGACAATCCCGCAGCCGCTGCCGAAGTCGTGCGCGAGCTTCGTCGCTCGTTCGAACTGCTTGCCCGCATGCCGCAGTTAGGCCGCGCAGTGAGAAACATCAAAACAACTAAAGAACTGCGCATATGGTTGTCGCCTGCGTTTCCCAACTACTTGATCTTTTACCGCGAATTCATGGGCAGCGTGGAAATCGTGCGCGTGCTGCACGGCGCACGCGACATCCAGCGAATTCTGGAGAGTGACAACTAGTTATGCCAAACAACGTTCGCAGAAATCACCATTACGTTTGCGAGTTCCTTCTCAAGAACTTCGCTGATGATAAGGGTAAACTCTGGATTTATGACTCGGAGCAGCAAAAGTACTGGGCCGGAAACACAAAGTCGGCGGGCTTTGAACGTGATTTGTACGCGCTCACATTGCGAGGCAGAGGCCGAGACTTCGGGATTCTCGAGAAAGGTTTAGAACAGCAGATCGATACCCCGGGCGCTGTCGCGATTCGCAAACTTGTGAATCGGCAAATGTGCGATGGAATGGAGTGGGAGAATTTCCTCAGATTCGTCGCCGCACAAATGGTGCGAACTCCGGAGTACATCGAGCGGTTGAAGGCAATGGAGGCTCCGATCATGCAGGAGATGCTGGAGCGGATGGCGAAGCTCGAGCCGGAGTTTCGGGAAGGTGTGCGCAACGACATGAAAGAGGCGGGAGCGACGGATGAGGACGTGGAGCGTGTCATTGAAGCGGTTGCGAACGGGAAATGCAGAGCCCAACCGACCCAAGCCTGGATCGTGGCAAGTGCGGTACGCGCGATCCCGATGATTCAGGCCGAACTAAAAGATATGCACTGGACATTCTTGGCAGTTCCCGAGGAAGAACCGGAGTTGCTGATTAACGATCGCCCGGTCATGCTCGCGGAACCGGGACCGGAAGATGAGCACTCAAGGCCTCTGGGTCTGCGAAGCCCAAACATCGAACTGGTCATGCCGATGAGCAGGCGAATGGTCGCTGTCGCGAGGCGCGATGGACCGGATAGTTTTGGCGAACTCGTAAAGGGATCGGCGGAGATTGTTAACGCGCGGATGCTGTCTTACGCCCGCCGATTTGTTTTTGCTTCGTACCGGTCTGACGATCTGTTGGCAGCAGTAGTTCGACAGCGAAGCCGCGGGCCGAAACTACGTTCGAGACGAATGCAAATCGGCGAACAACTGGTTTTAGTGTCGGAGTACCGGTGAAGATCATCTGCGGAGCGCGCAGTGATTGTTGATCTTAGACGCGGTTGGTACGCTGGTTCGGCGTACTTAGGCAATGGCAGCCGTCGGCAGGCCGGGTCTGAAAGAATTACTTCCTGAAAAATTGCAGGCACGCGAGAGTCCAAACGACCGACGGAAGGTTTCGGAAAGCGTTTTTAAGGGGCCGTTCAGAGCTAAATAGTTTCGGCCATACCTAAGCCGGTAACGAAACCCACCCTCAATCAGGACTAATTTCTTTTACTCTCCGGCATTAGGCTCTTCTCATCGGTCCGCAGACGTGGCGTTGCTCCAATCCAAAAGAGCGCAGTGA
>JBARMF010000258.1:0-2540 GCA_049802315.1 Candidatus Udaeobacter sp. | reverse complement strand
GTCAAAGGCAGGTTGGAATCGAAGCCATAAATCCTGCGTCCCTTATCGCTCATCCAAGCGTCGCCTTCCGGATACAAAACCCAGAAAGCAAGGTCGGCCGACTCAGCAGCTACGCTGATACGGGCATCGCGTTCCCGCAGAACTTCCTGCTGCCGCTGACGATCAATCGCGATCCCGGCAATATGTGTGGCGATTTGCGTGAGGCGCGTTTCTTCAGGCTGCGGTCCCCGCGTTTCCTGACGATACATCGCAAACGAACCCAACACCTCGCCCTGAGGAGAAAGAATCGGACTCGACCAGCAGGCGCGAAGTCCGCAAATCTTCGCGAGATCGCGATAATCCCTCCAAAGCGGGTCGGTCATGACGTTAGTCACAATGACTGGCTTGCGTGTGAACATCGCAGTGCCGCAGGAACCGTTGCATGGCCCGATTGCCGACCCGTCGACCGCTTTCACATAAGCTTCGGGCAAATTCGGCGCTGCACCATGGCGCACATGTTTCCCATCGCGGTTCAATAGAAGAATGGAACAGCGTAGTCCTTCTGCCTGACCTTCCATGAGAAGAACAAGGCTGGTAAGGACCTCGGAGAGCGATGCATCGGCTGCGATCATTTCCAAAACTCGGCTTTGGCCGGCACGAAAGAATTCTTCCTCTTTGATTTGAGTGATGTCCCGGCAAACGATGACACCGCCTAACAAATCACCGTCAGCGCTGCGCAGTGGACGACCAGTAATTCGCGTCCAGATGCCGTGAGGCGCCTTTTCGTGTCGTACAAACATTTCAATGTTGTCGACTTCCTCACCACGAATCGAGCGCGTCATGGGCAACTCATCGTGCGGAAACGGAGTGACCTTATCCGGCAGATATAGCTCGTAATGCTGTGGCCATTCGGCTGGCGGCGTTTCCATTGCACCTTTTCCAAACATGCGCTCCGCCGCCGGATTGAAGACAAGAAAGTTATTGTCCTTGTCGGCAACGATGACGGCATCGCCCATGTTCGACAAGATGGAGCGCATGATCTCGTTAGTGCGGGAGAGCTCGGTAGTGCGGCGCGTTACTTTTTGCTCCAACTGGTCTCGACTCTCGCGCAATGCGCGCTCCAATTCCCGTTGCTCGGTAATGTCGGTGTTAGTTCCAAACCAGCGCGCAACTTTGCCCTCAGCATCGAAGATGGGAAGTGCACGCGAAAGGAACCATCTGTATTCACCTGTTTTACTTCGGAGTGGAAACGTGTCCTCCCACGGTTGGCCAGTTGTGAATGCGACCTTGATACGTTCAACCACTCGATCCACTTCGTCTGGGTGATGGACCTTCTGCCAACCCCATCCTTTCATCTCCTCCAGCGTGGTGCCGGTGTATTCGTACCACCGGTCGTTGTACCAAAAAATGTAACCTTCACTGTCGGCCATCCAGGCGAGCTGGGATATGGAGTTTGCCAGAGTCCGGAACTGCCGCTCTCTAGCCGCCGCCTCCGCGTGCGTTGCGCGATGAAGCAAATCTAGTTGGCCGGCGACTGATGCGATCACGTTTAGCAAGCGCTCATTTTCGGCGCGCGACTCGCGCATAAAAAATTCCAGGACAGCTATGACCTGATCCCCTGAGAGGATCGGAATTCCAACGCCTGTCTTCAAACCAGCGGTCCGGGCGGCCGTGGATCGCGGAAAATTAGGATCGTCAGTGACGTTCTCAACCCAGGCTGGGCGTTTCGATTCCCACACGCGTCCGGGAAGCCCCACGCCCGGGTTAAAGTGAGATGCCTCAGAAGCGATTCTGAAAGGTTTCATCTCACCATCACCGCAATACCACGCCGAAACTAAATCAAGAGCAGTTCCTGGTGGATTCGGCACCCATGCGTGCCCCAGCACCCAGCCCGTCTTCTCGCAAACGTCGCGAAGGACAACTTCCAAGGCCGATGATAGATCCTCGGCCGTCGTCAATTCTGTCGTGATCGTTTGGAGTAAACTAAGTTGCTCTTCACTTTCGTGGCGCTTCTGTTCCGCGCTTGGATATCGATCAATTTTCTTAGCGTCGCTGCTCATAATCGTAGGCAATGTTGGATTCCGAACGATCGAACGGAATCGGGAGTAATTTTCCTCAACTTCCTTAGGGCGAGTATTGGACTTTAGGCCTATTGCCCGCAAGTCAAAGGCGCATGGAACTCAGTCGTTGACGACGACCGCCAGCTCAAAATTGCGAAAGAACCGACGATTCAGATATCCGTCGTCGGAATTTTGAGAATACGTCGTTTCAGCAAATCGACACTTTCAATACTGAGCAATCGTCGGGGGGTAGTGTGCCATTGAGATGCTCAAGCGTGCGATTACGAATCTCGGCGATAGTGGGGCCATGGCGATTACCCGGCCCGGCAAGAAAGTCGACGAGCCGATCGAGGGAAGCGGTCTCCTGTTGTCGGCGGGTTTCAAAAACTCCATCCGAAAAGAGATACAATTCCGTCGGAAAGAGCAGCGGAACTTCCAACGTCGGGTAACTAGCATGACCGAAGCAACCGACTGGCGGACCGCTCGCGGCTAACTTCGGCT
>JBARMF010000257.1:0-1914 GCA_049802315.1 Candidatus Udaeobacter sp. | reverse complement strand
TGAAATCTGACGCGACGGCAAGTGAAGCAGTTGCCAAACACGCAGGGTCCAAAAGAGATCTCGCCACTTTGCTCGCATCGAAATCTAGTTTGCGCGAGGCAATCCTCATTCGTGAAATTTTAGGACCACCTCGCGGTTTGCAAGCGGACATCGGAACATAGGCTTGCAGCCTGTGCGCCGAGCGCGGCTTTTAGCCCGCTGTTTTTGCAGCCCGCCCAGGGAAACAGGCAAAATGCCTATGTTCCTCCGCCGCCGGCGTGTCGGAACTGGCAGACGCGCTGGACTCAAAATCCAAAAATCCCCTAGCTAACGAGTTGTTGGCTAGGACATGAGCGACCAGCATGACTCCATAATAGACAGTCATCCCGTCAATTCGATGTCAACGGATTGAGCAATCCCTTTCCTGCACGCTTTGCGGGGCAGGGCGCTTTGTGATTGAATACCCAGCGCCGTCAACGACAATTTTTCTTGCTATGAAACACTCGATCATCTTCATTTCGGCCCTCTCTTTACTGGCGATGATACTGGCTTCGTGCAGTAGCGCTTTTGCACCCGACGACACGCAAACAACAGGCGTAACGCGTCAGACTAACGAGCCGCCTCCTGAGCGCAGCGCCGAAGAATCAGTCAATTCAATCAGTGGTGGACATTACTAACAGGATTTTGTGATTGAGCGTCGCATCACCGATGCAATCAACGATGCACGTTTACGATGTCCGCCCACGGTCCATCTCACATAGCGGGAGCCGCTCCAGTAATGAACGGACCTAGACTAATGCCATCAACTGCATTTCCTGAGGCGAAAACAAAGACCGGGAAACGGGTTTTTGTTTCCGAACTCTTCGAGAATTGGATAACGCGTAGATTGGGTCTTGCCCAGTCGCCATTGCGCAGCTTGGAGAGTGACGACGATTGGAGCTTCGTCATCAAAATGTACGCTATTCTTGAGGCAGCTTTGAATCACCTGTTGAAGGTGCGCTTGAACGATCCAAAACTCATCAAGATTGTCACTAAGCTGCCGACGAATGATGAGAGAAGAGGCAAGTTGGCACTCATAAAAACGTACGACCTCCTGAGAGAAGACTGTCGTCTGTTCGTCCAGCTGTTTTCAAAAATCAGAAATACCGCCGTCCACGATGCTAAAAGCTTTGGTTTGGACTTAACGAAGTATGTCACCGCGATTAAAGACAAAGAAAAACGGGAATGGAAAAAAGCATTTTCCTCCTGGTGGGTTCTAGGGTTTCCCGATCCGCAACACCCAGCCGCAGCGCAACACGAAGCGGCCGGTAGGTACCACTTTGAAACAGCGTTAGACGATCCGCGACTCAGTATTTTTCGATCGTGCACGCACATTTTAGCTCAGGCTCAGGTTCACGAAATGAACGCGGAAAGACGCCGAAGAGAACCCATACAAGCTAAACTAGCCGCCGCAGGCTTGGCGGATCGTGTAAAGATTACGTTCACGGATGACGCAGACGGCTTCCAGTCGAAAGGGCCTACCTTTTCTGGCTCAGAGGAAGACGTGGCGAAAGCGATAGAGGTATTTTTTAGAAGAGACTAGATTTCAGCTTGGCGAACCCTTGGGACAATCGAGCATTCACGTCAAGAAATCCGACCGTGCCAAGACAAACGCGGCGTCGATCTGATTTCGGATGCGCTGCCCTTCGGTCGGCTCTGGTATGACGGACCGAACGCTGCCTCTTTTGCTCGGTGCACCGCAACGACAAAATTATAGTCAGTCATACTCAATCATTTCTGCGCTTCGCATAGCGAAGCGGCTACAGTTTGTCTCGAAGTTGAGCTTCGCTTCCGTGCTTGTAGGTTCAGGATTCCAATCGCCGGCGTGGCGGAATTGGCAGACGCGCTGGACTCAAAATCCAGTGGCCGCAAGGTCGTGTGGGTTCGAGCCCCTCC
>JBARMF010000256.1:0-7334 GCA_049802315.1 Candidatus Udaeobacter sp. | reverse complement strand
TTTGCGAACTCCTCGGTGCCTTCGTAAACGAACCAATAGTCTTCGGCGCGTGCACCGTCGGGGATGCAGACCTCCTCGAAGCGCGCTCGTGGGAGGCCATTGGCCTCACCGATACCGTAGTCGCGGTAGTCGCCTGGAAAGCGCTGGACGATGAGATCCATCACGCGAAGCGCCATCTCGCTCGTCGTGAAGCCGAGCACGACGATCTTGCCATTGGTGAGGATTAAAGTGTGTACCTTGCCGCTACCATTCTGTATCCACAGCAATGAATTCATGGCAATGAATTGGTCGCAACGGCCTTAACGTCGTCCTTGGTCGACTTCGTTGCAATGTGAGATGACCATCTGCGCCGATACGATGTCGCTTGAGTCAGCGGGGAGGAGCGCGAGAGATCGTTCGGCGAGCGCCTTCGCGCGCGAGTAGTCCTGTGAAGTGCGAACGACGATGATCGCGGCGTTGAGCAATGCCGACGCGCACATCTCGCGGTGGCCGAGTTGCTCGGCGACTTCGGCGAGTAGCAGCACGTCCGGCAACGCTGGGGCGAATTCTCCGTTCTCCATCAGCGCGTTCGTCCAGTGTCGCAAAAGGTCCTCACTCCGCTCGAGAGATTCACGCGCGCGGTCCGCCAATCCGATCGAGTGGAACACATCCGCTGCGCGGCGGTACAAACGCCCGGCTTTGTCTAACTCACCGACAACCTTGGCGGTGCTCGCGGCCGACCAGTAGAACTCGGCCACCAGCTGCGTCGCGCCGATCTTCGCGTACATCTCGATTAGCTCGGGATAAAGCGCGATCATCTCGGTGGCAGCCGCCTGCATTTCGTCGGATGTTCGCGCCGCATGGCCGGCATTAGACAGCGCGGCGATCTTCTGATCGAGGCGCACTGCAGCCTCCCCCAGTCTGCAGTATTCGAGTTCCTTGCGGGCGCCGATGTGCGTCCAATATTCCGCTGCCTCGGCGAAGAATGTCAGTGCCTCCGCATCATTTTGCCGGAGGAGAAGGATTGTGCCGAGATTCATCGCGGCGGCAGCATGCGGCTTGGCTGCCCCGGTTGCTTCAGTCAGAATGTGAACATGGCGGAAGGCTTCTTCTGCCCGGCCGATCCGACCTAGCCTTAGACTTGCCGTTCCAATTTCATTCCACAAGTCCGAGGTCAATTGCGCATTCCGGCCGTTGACACGTGGCAAGGCGGTTTCAGCGAGAAGGATTGCATCTTCAAAACGTCCGGCTTTCGTTTTGACGCCAGCCAGGCGGTACAGAGCAAACGCTTCCATTGATGGATTTTTGAGCGCGCCAAAAGCTTCGAGCGCTTTGTTAAACCAGTTCTCCGCACCGACAAGGTCGCCCCGCAATTCTGCCAAGGTGCCGAAACTGAGAAAGTTCGCGGCTTGGTTGTCGCGGCGTTCAAGCCGTTCATTCACCCGCAGGACGGACTGCTGCACACGCTCTGCTTCGTCAAACCGGCCAAGTGCCGCGAGCACTTCTCCGCGGTTTCCTGCGGCGGCAGCGACGGCCTCATCGTTTCCCAGTCGCGTAAAGAGTTCCTCGACTTCCGTCAGTAACTTCAACGCGGTCGGATAGTCGCCCTTGAGTTTTGCAATCTGGCCGAGATGGCCCAACGCGATTCCGCGGAAGCGCTCGTCTCCCGCCTTGGCAGCCCATTGAGTCGCCTCCTCTGCGAGAGCTTGCGCGTCGTCGAGACGAAGTTGTCGGATGAAATGTGCTGCCAGACTGCTCAGACCAAAAGCCAACAGAGCTGGTTCCCCGCGTTTCCGGTAACCTGCTAGCGCCGATTGATAAACGTTTCGCGCTTCATCGATTCTGCCCAGCATCTCGAGGCTGTGCGCGAGATTGCCGCGGAATCGATCACGCGTGTCCTCGTCCTCAGCCGTCTCCGCGAGATCGACTGCACTATTGAGCCAGCGAACCGCTTCTTCGTGCTCTCCGAGACCGGCGAGCAGGAAGCCAAGAGCGTTGGCGGCAACCGCTTTGAGTAAGAGAAAGCCCGAACTCGTTTGGTCTGGAGCCTTGGTCTTCTCTTCGAGTGCCTGAAAGACTCGCTCGGCTAGTTGGGCGGCTGTTTGAGGTTCGGCGCACGCGAATACGACAAATGTTAGAGCCAGAGCGCTGACGCTCGGTGTCAGGTCTGTGGCCCATTTATTGGCTGCATTTCCCAAAGCGACTGTGTTTGCCTTGTCATCGACAACCGGAGCATTGCGCGTGTGCTTGTCGATCCATAAGCGCGGTTCCGTCGTGAGTGAGTCTGCGAAATCGAGCAACCACTCAGGCAGGCTGCCGTAGACGAGGCTGCCACGTTCGCCATAGCTATTCTTTAGCCGAACCACCGCGGGCTTGGGTTCGGTCTTTTCGCGCACAAACCACGTGAATCCGACAGCACGCTCCGCTTCCTGTTCGAGTGCCAGGTAATTACGCTCTGCTTCGAGATCCAGGCCGGAGAATCCCAAAAAGAGCCAATGGTAGGAGTGCAAGAGATGACGCACACAATCCATCACCGGGGCCGCAAACCCTTGTTTTCGCTGGGCGAGCGTATCGATCAAAGTGGTTGGGTCATCTACCGAACCGTGCAGTTTCAGGAGGAGACACGGCTCGTCCTTTTTGTCTAGCCGGGTGAGGTCGCTGGCCAACGCCCGAAAATCCTCGGGCTGAAAACATCGATGGAGCGAAGTTCCCACTACCCCAAAAGCTGTTTCGAGAACGCGGTCGAAATTCGTTGTGATCACCGCGCGTACGCATCCGAGCCGGACCAGCCATGCGATCGCCAGATGCGTGGAATTTGGGCGATCGCTGTCGAGATGCCGGAGAACTTCAAAATACCGGTCATGCAAAAACTCTGCGAGCACTTGCGCCTGATATTCCGGCGGGAGCTTTTCCTGCTCGTGTCGCGCGAGAATCATGTCTGCGGCCTTGGCTGCTAAGGGTTCGCCCACGGCGGAAGCGGCTGATGCCGCCAGCGAGCGGACGACAATCCGGTTCACGTCACGCCACGAAGGCAAATTGGTCGGCGCGCCCATTGAAATTCCCGCGCCGGCGAAAATCACCAGGCGGGAATCATGCGCCGCCGCCAGGAGTTTCGAGGGCGCGAGGGTGTCACTGGATTGGCGACAACTACTGGAATTCTTTTTGCGAGGCATCGTTTGATTGTGATTTTATACCTTCGCGGGCGGGTGAGGGACGAGCGATATTGTAGCGACAACACATTGCTTCCCTCTTGGGCGAACAAATCCGTTTTCATCTGCGGAACCTGCCTCGCCGGAGTCTTGTGCGGAGGCGGGTCCGCGGTTAATTGGTTTCATGTGCCGAAGCATCAAGACGCTGCATAATTTTTTGCCACCGGCGACGAATGACGAGATTCGCGCTTCATCGCTCCAGTTTGTTCGGAAGCTTTCCGGATTTACAAAGCCATCGCGCGCAAACGAAGAAGCATTCAATCGCGCCGTGGATGACGTGGCCCATGCCGCGCATCATCTTCTTGAATCGCTGGTCTCCAATGCGCCGCCGCGGAATCGTGAAACAGAAGCGTTAAAGGCAAAAACGCGATCGGCGAAGCGATATGGGACAGCCACGACGGTCGCGGCCTGACGGATTCCAAAAAAGAGAATTCGTTTTCGTTCGGGTAATGGCTAGAAAAGCGAAATGAGCAAAGCTATGACTCAATCGTACATCTTTATCGCGATACTAGGTCTGAATGCCCTGCCAATCGTTTCGGCGCAATCCGACAAATCGATCACGATTCATCAAGAAATTGAGTTCAATGCAACTCCCCAGCAGCTGTATGATGCGCTGCTGGACAGTAAGCAGTTCAGTGAGTTCTCAGGCAGAGCGGCCGAGATCAATCGTGAAGTCGGCGGCGCGTTCTCTCTCTTCAAAGGCCATATCATCGGCCGAAACCTGGAACTGGTCCCGAATGAAAGAATCGTGCAAGCCTGGCGGGTAGTGACCTGGCCCGAAGGCGCGTATTCGATCGTGAGATTCGAGCTAAAGCCACAAGGATCGGGAACCCGCCTCGTGTTGGATCATATCGGTTTTCCCGAGGGCTTACACGACCATCTTGCTGCGGGATGGGAAGAGAACTATTGGTCGTTGCTCAAGAAACGTTTCCACTAGCGACTGGCGCGATTCCAGGATTCTGACTAATGAACAAATGGTTCGAGCGTTATAGCGCACCTGAACACCCAGGCACGTTTGTGCAGGCGAACCACGTCGCGAGTTGTTAGTTATCTCGAACCGTTGCTGGAACCAGCTTGACCCAGGGTTGAAGGAAATGATTTAATCAGCCGATCTGCGGTTTAGCCGCATAAACACGTCGGTGGCTGACCCTATGGAACCGTCAACCGTAAGCGGCACGAACTTGCGCACGGCGTTTGTCTTGCTGCTCGTGTCGGCGGTTACAGCGTTGTTCCTGGCCGTCGCGTGGCCTTTCTTCAAACCGCTTCTCCTCGGCGCGTTGCTGGCTGGATTGTTTCATCCGCTCTACCGCTGGATTACTCAGCTGCTGGGCGGCCGCGTATCCCTCGGCGCCGGAGTCACGTTATTGGTGTTATTCGTTCTCGGCCTTGGCCCAGTCAGCGCATTCTTAGGAATCGTTCTGCAACAGGCGTTGACGATGAGTAACCAGGCCATCCCGTGGCTGAATCAACACCTTGGCGCCGCTACCGCCTTCAACGTGCACGACTGGCTGGTGCAAAGATTTCCTGCACTGGCTAAATACGTGCCAAGCCAGGAGCAACTGCTGGAACAGATCGGCACCGCCGCCAAGACGGCCGGTGCATTTGTTGTCAGTTTCGCCGCGGGTATGACCGCGACCACGGCCACGTTCCTTCTCAATTTGTTTGTGATGCTGTACGCCATGTTTTTCTTTTTCAGAGACGGCCACAAAATCCTGGAGCGCATTTTCTATTACACTCCGTTAAGCGATGAGGATGAGACACGAATGTTCACCCAGTTCGCTTCGATCACGCGAGCGACTGTCAAAGGGACGCTGGTAATTGGCATCATTCAAGGCGCGTTGTCAGGCATCGCGTTTTGGGTAGCGGGAATCGAGGGAGCAGCTCTGTGGGGAACGATCATGACGATTCTTTCGATAATCCCCGGAATTGGTGCCGCGCTAGTGTGGGTGCCGGCAGTTATCATTCTATTTATCACTGGCCAGCACCTAACGGCGACCTTGCTGGCGGTGTGGTGCGCTGCTGTGGTCGGCACCATCGATAATTTCCTCCGGCCAAGGCTTGTCGGCAGAGACGCGAAAATGCCGGACCTTCTCATTTTGATTGGCACACTTGGCGGACTGTTCCTCTTCGGCCTGATTGGATTCATCGTCGGACCGATCGTGTGTGGACTTTTTCTAACTGTTTGGGACATTTACGGTACTACTTTCAGAGAAATCCTGCCGCCGGTAACAAGCTTCCGTCGATCGGACCAGGATGCATCGGCAATCGTCCCGCAAGAATCCTCGGATCAATAATTGCCCTTTGTGCTAATTGGAAATGTGCGTTTGCCTAAATCCATCTAGTCATGCAGTAAATCGGCGATGAATGAAACCTTCAAAAGCGAACGAGCACCCGAACCAGTAGGCGCATTTCCGCACGCCAAGCGGGTAGGGGAACTTTTGTTTCTGTCGGGGATCGGACCGCGTGCGCGGGGAAGCAAAGAAATTCCCGGCGTGACGCTCGACTCTTCCGGCAACGTCGTGAGTTACAACATCGAAACGCAATGCCATGCCGTATTCGAGAATGTGCGGCTCGTACTCGAAGACGCTGGCGCGACCTGGCAGGACATCATCGATGTCACGGTCTTTCTCACTGACATGAAAAAGGATTTTCCCATCTACAACCGCATTTACGCGGAGTATTTCGCAGGCCCCGCCAAACCAAACCCGACGCGCACAACGATCGAGGTCACGGCATTGCCCACACCGATCGCGATCGAGCTAAAAGTGATTGCCGCTGTAGGATAATTGATCCGCAGATTTGAAACTCACTCGTTTCCCAGCTCGCTCGCCGCTACCCTTTGCGGCTTTACCTTCTATTGCTGATCCCGTCAGCTCGATTCGCAGATTTACACGGATTAGTTCGCAGATTTCGGAATTTTCAGCGCTTGAAAAGTCATAGAGCTGCTAGGAGCTCGAACCGAACATGGAATCGGTCCTAAGGAAAGGAACGCTAATGGTAGGTGAAAGCGATGTTAGTCATTAGTCGCAAGAGGGAAGGCGGACTCCGCCAGGATACGATCGAAGCGGGGATCGTCCCGAAGATCATCCCATACGGGATCCAATTTCAAATCGCCGTAGTTAATGACACCAAAGGGTAGCTTCACCAGTTTGGTCAATTTGTCGAAAGTAGCGTCGCGGTCTCCCATCATAACAAGCACTGCCGCGAGATTCATCTCGCACATGGCACCCTCAACTGCGTCAACGCTCGGCGGAAGTATCTCGGCGGCGCGCCGCGCATGGCCGAGTGCCTCTTCGTTCTCCCCAAGCCCCGCTTCAGCGACCGCTAGTTCACCAAGAAGTCTGGGGTTATCTGGCCGCGGCACGAGCGCAAGCAACTCCAAGTGCTTCGCTTCCGCATAAGCCTGACGCTCCTCGTTTACATTGCCGTCGGCGTGAGCAATCGCTGCCATCGTGAGCCAGAAATTTGGCGTTTTTTTTACCTCGTCGCTCGCCTTCGCGCCAAAGGCTTTGGCTCCACTATAATCTCTTTCGATTAAGTAAAGCCGGAGTCGCGTAGCCTGGTAATTCACGTCATCCTTATCGTGGATTGAGTCGAGACCGGCATGAGCCTCTTCCAGATTCCCCATGGCAAGTGCCGCTTCACTCTTCAGCACCAAAAGTCCCGTCGATTTTGCTCCACGTCGGCGTGCTATGGCCGCGTTCGCCACGCGCTCGGCATCACGGAATTGTCTCAACCCCGAATACGTCTGCGAGAGACAAGTAGAGAGCCACACGTCCTGAGGATCAAGCTCGATCGCTTTTTCGCCGTCGCGAATCGATGCCGCAAATTGTCCCAAACGGCGTTCGACCAATGAAGCCAGAGTGAAGAACTCAACTTCGTGAGGCGCGGTAGAAGGGATACTCGATAATTCCTGTGCCGTCCGGCGGTAGTCGCTCAACCCATGATAATAATATCGAGCAAGAGCAAGGCGTGGCTCTTCGCGATTTGGCTCGAGCCGCAGCGCTGTCTCAGCCGCCTCTTTTGCAGCAGCGAGATGCTCGGGCGAATGATCCTCGCCGTAGCGGTACTGTAACACGTAAGCCTCATTCAGCAGGCAATAAGCGAGAGTGAACTTTGGGTCGCGAGCGATTGCCCTGTTAAGAA
>JBARMF010000255.1:0-5825 GCA_049802315.1 Candidatus Udaeobacter sp. | reverse complement strand
TTGAACGCAACGGATGAAAGTTCGACGCAATAAAAGCCGTTTTTAGAGTCCAGCGGTTCCTATCTAAACCGCGGGCTCGGGTTCCGCTTGCGGTTTAGTTATTTTTGAAGATGGCGATTCTTGTTTTCGACCTGCGGCGAATCGTTCGATCACGTAAAACGTTACCGGGATAAGGAAAATCGCGATTGCCGAAGCGGCGATCATTCCGCCGATTACGGTCGAACCGAGTATGCGCCGTGCCACAGCTCCGGAGCCGCTGGCGAACCACAACGGCAGCATTCCGAAGATGAATGCAAAGGAAGTCATCAGGATCGGACGCAAACGCAAACGCGCGCCTTCCAGCGTCGCGTCGAGCAGCGGTTTGCCCTTTTCGTATTCGTCCTTGGCGAATTCGACGATGAGGATCGCGTTTTTCGCCGCCAATCCGATGAGCATGATCAGACCGATCTGGGCGTAGATATTATTCTCCATCCCGCGCAACCAGAGCGTAAGGAACGCGCCGAGGACCGCGATGGGTGTGCCTAACAAGACGCTGAACGGCAGCGACCAGCTTTCGTAGAGCGCGGCGAGAATGAGGAACACGAATATGAGTGACATTCCGAATACCAACGTCGGGGAGACGCCTTGTTGCGCTTTCTTCTCCTGGTATGAAATGCCGAGATAATCGTAGCCCATGTCGTTAGGCATGGTTTGGTGGAAAACATCTTCCAGCGCCGCCATCGCCTGGTTCGAGCTGTAGCCCGGTGCGGCTGATCCGTTGATTTGCGCCGAACGATATTCGTTGTAGCGCAGCGTGAATTCCGGGCCGGCGATGTTTTTGATGGTCGAGATCGCGTCAAGCGGCACGGCATCACCGTTTGCGTTGCGCACGAAAAACTGGCCGACGTTTTTGGCATCGGTGCGGTACTCGCCTTCCGCTTCTATGTAAACCTGCCATGTGCGACCAAACCGGTTGAAGTAATTCACGAAAAAGCCGCCCATAAATGTCTGGAGCGTTTGGTAAACCTGGCCGAGATCGATCCCCTGTTTGACCACTTTGTCACGATCGACATCGACGAACACCTGCGGAACGTTCGGCAGAAATGTCGGTATGAGGGTTCCTAACTCCGGCCGTTTACGCGCCGCGTCCAGAAACGTCTTCATATTTTTAGCGAGAAAAGCGACATCTTTGCCGGTGCGATCTTCCAAAATGAATTGGAATCCGCCGGAAGTGCCCACACCAGGGATCGCCGGCGGCGGAAAAGCGAAGGCGAGACCTTCGGTAAGACCCGCGAGTTGTTTGTTAATGTTCGCTTTGATGGCTGCGTATTTTTCTTCAGGTTTTGTTCGTTCGCTCCAGGGCTTGAAGGTGACGAAGAAGAACGCGCTGTAAGTGTTTTGCACCAGACTGAGCAAGCTGAATCCGACGACACTGGTCGTGTACTTAACGCCGGGAATTTTGCTGAGAATGTCTTCGATCTTGCGCGCAGCCTGGTCGGTGCGTTCGAGTGACGATGCGTCGGGTAACTGAAGCGCGAGAAAAACGTAGCCTTGATCTTCTTCCGGTAAAAATCCACTCGGCAATCGCGATCCAAACAGACCCGCACCTACTGCGAATACGGCGAGCAATGCGAAACTGAGCACGGCTTTTCGAATGGCTACGCGCGACCAATTTACGTAAACATGGGTCGCGCTGCCGAACAGGCGATTGAACCGATCGTAAAACCAGCCGAGCGGGCCGCGCGTTTTCTTCCGTGGCCGCAGCAACAACGATGACAATGCCGGACTGAGCGAAAGGGCGTTGAACGCGGATAAGATGACAGAGATCGCTATCGTTAGGGCGAACTGTTGATACAAACGTCCGGTAATCCCGGGAAGAAACGCCGTCGGAATGAAGACGGCGGAAAGCACAAGCGCGATACCGATCACCGGGGCCGATACCTCGCGCATCGCTTGCAGCGTCGCTTCGCGCGGCGCCATTCCTTCTTCGATGTGACGCTCGACTGCTTCGACCACGACGATCGCGTCATCGACCACCAGACCGATTGCGAGCACGAGGCCGAAAAGCGACAGCGTGTTGATCGTAAATCCGAACAATGGGAATAACACGAATGTGCCAATCAGCGACACTGGCACGGCGCACAGCGGGATTAACGTGGCACGCCACCCCTGCAAAAAGATGAAGACGACCAGGACAACCAGCGCGAGCGCTTCAAATAACGTCTTAACGATATCGTGCAATCCTTCAGTTACCGAGAGGGTTTGATCGAGCGAAACGACATAATCCATGTCGGCGGGAAACCGCTGCTTCGCTTCGGTCATTAACTTGCGCACAGCTTGCGCGGCTTTGACGGCGTTGGTTCCCGGCAATTGATACAAAGCGAGAATGGCCGCGGGTTGTCCGTTCATCCTGCCTCTTAGGTTGTAGGTTTGCGCACCGAGATCGATCCGCGCGATGTCTTTCACCCTAACGAACGAGCCATCCGGATTCGCGCGAACGACAATTTCGCCGAATTCCTCCGGCGTTTGCAATCGACCCTGCGCCCGGACCGTATAGGTGAATTTCTGTCCACTTGGAATCGGTTCGCCGCCGACCTGCCCGGCCGGATTTACCGTGTTCTGCTTTTGCACCGCCGTGATGATGTCCGGAACAGTGATGCCAAGCTTCGCGAGTTGATCAGGCTTGACCCAGAGCCGCATCGCATACTGGCCGGCGCCAAAAATCTGGACGTTTCCAATCCCAGGCAGTCGCGTGAGTTGATCGAACAGATTAATGTAGCCGTAATTCGCGAGAAAAATGTTGTCGTAAGTTCCTTTGGGCGAATAGAGCGAGACCAGCATCAGCGGCGCTGTTGTCGATTTTTTAACGGTCACGCCATAGTTGTTCACGTCGGCGGGCAATTGCGACTGCGCTTGCGAGACACGCAATTGCGTCAGCACGTGATCGATGTTCGGATCCGTGGCGATGTCGAAATTCACGATCAGTCGGATGTCGCCACTGTTCGAGTTGATCGAGTACATGTAATTCATGTTGTCGACTCCGCTCATCTGCTGCTCGATCGGAGCAGCGACGGATTGCTCGACGGTCAGCGCGTCCGCGCCAGTGTAGTGCGTCTGCACTTGAATTTCCGGCGGCGCGATTTGCGGATATTGCGCGATCGGCAACGCCAGCATGCAGACGCCGCCAATCAGCGTCATCAATATGGCGATGACGATCGCGACGATGGGCCGCCTGACGAAAAACTCCGACATTTCCTAGGGCTTCTTTTCCTGGTCCGCTTTTGAAACCAACGCGTCGGCGGGAGGAGTCCAATCTTTGACGGTGACTATCGATCCCTCGCGCGCTTTTTGGAGTCCTTGCACAACAACTTTGTCGCCGGGCTTCAAACCTTCCGTGACTTCCCACATCGCGCCGATGCGCTCGCCCATTTTCACCGGACGAATGCTGACCTTGTTATTCTGATCGACAACTGCGACCTGGTAGCCCCCCTGCAATTCGTTTACCGCTTCCTGCGGGATTACCATCGCGCCTTTTTTCATGTCGGCGACGAACCGCACCTTCCCGAATTGTCCCGGCCGCAAAACATTTCCCGGATTCGGAAACGTCACATAGTAGCGGATCGATCCAGTCTTCGGATCCAGGCTGCGATCGAGCGCGTAAAAGTTACCTTTACGCGGATACCTCTCGCCGTTGCCGAGAATCAATTCGAAGTCGAGAGTTTTTACATACGCATTGCGTTCCGTAGCGTCTGGATGGCGCGCGACGAAATCTGTGAACGGTCCTTCGCCGGCGCTGACAACGGCTTTAATCGGATCAAGTTGTGAAACTGTCGTGAGTGGTCCTGTACTTGGTCCGACCAAGTCGCCCACCTGGCGATTCGCGAATCCAGCGAGACCATTTATTGGCGCCGTGACCTTCGTATACCCAAGATTCAATTCCGCCGTTTCCACCGCCGCCTGGTCGGCTTCGACATTCGCTCTGCTCGATCCCGCCGCGGCAATGGCAGTGTCGCGTTCCTGATCGCTGATGACTTTCTTCTTAAATAAATCATATGCGCGTTTTTCGTCCGCCTCGGCTTTCACCTGGTTCGCTTTATCTTTTGCCAGAGTTCCGTTTGCTTGCGCCAGCGCGGCTTGGTACGGGCGCGGATCGATCTGAAACAACAGGTCGCCTTTTTTCACCACGCTGCCTTCGGTATAATCGCGCGAAATGATGTATCCCTGTACCTGCGCGTTGATGTTGGCGTTGATGAAACCATCGAGCGTGGCCACGCGTTCGAGCACACGTGGCACATCCTGCGGCGTCACGGTTGTCACCAGAACTTCAGGCGGGGCGGCAGCAGTCTGGGCCGGCTTACGCGAGCAACCGACAAACAACGAGCCACAAATCAGCACGGCGCTCACGAGAACAATTCGGCTCATACTTTTCTTATCGCTGCTGGCGTTTAGATGTCGAGCGGGAACATGACGATGAGCCATCTGTCATCAATTTAATCCTGCCACGAACATCACAAGCCCGCTCTGCGGATGGGGAAGGTACTGGCTGAGAGTTGAGAGTTGAGAGTTGAGAGTTGAGAGCAGCGGCGCACCGCGCCGTCTTGAAGTGTTTTGATCTTTTCTTTGTTGCGTTCCGGAGCTGCTGGCGTTCATGCGCACTCTACCAGTTAGCTGCCCGTTTCAAGTTCCCACTCGTTAAATTGAAAACTGTTGAGATTTAGAAAGGCAGCCAGCCGGTAGGCAGCGCAAAAATGCAAACGGAACCAATTAGTGCGATCAGCCCCAGAACCAACATCGCAAAGATCGGGTGATTGATAGCAAATTCGGCTATTTGAAATGAGGATTCTTTAGACTTCGTCATGCTGGTATGCATCCGCAGTGGCGACGCCATTGCGGTAGCAGGTAGCCCTATGCGAAGCGTTCTGACTACTCGCACAGCGCGCGGGGCACGGATTTCAACGTTCCGCGTCAATTCATTGGGCCGCGAATAGTTCATATTCATGTCTGCAAAACGGGCGACTGCATTCGGCCGCCAGTCTTGTGAGTTTTCCATTTTCACCCGTGGACGCTACCAGCGCCTGTCCTCTCGCTGCCAACGTCCGTATCGGGGATTTTCCGACACCTCTGGCGAGGTGATCGGTATTACCTCGTTCGAGGGAGAATATGCCGGAAAGTTCCTAGTTGAGAGTTGATTGTTGATAGTTGGGTACTGCATGCTCGCGTTCACTATGTTTAATTTTGAAAAATTAGAGGTTTGGAAGAAAGCGATTTCCCTGGCTGATGTGATCTACAGTCACACCAGAAACTTTCCTGCCGACGAACGATTTGGCCTAACAAATCAGATGCGACGATCGATTGTTTCGGTGTCTTCCAATATAGCGGAAGGCTCGTCGAGAAGTTCAAAAACCGACTTCGGACGATTTGTTGAGATTGGGACCGGCTCCCTGTTCGAATTGGTTTCTCAGTCTTTCGTAGCGCGGCGACAAAACTTTTTGTCCGAAGAGAATTTCCACGCGGTTTACTGCAGCGCGGATGAGATTGGGCGAATGTTAAGCGGTCTGCGAACATCCCTAGATCAGCGGTAAGGCCAAGAAGCGCCCGTCGAACGATGACTATCAACAATCAACTCTCAGCTATAACCTATTTGTCTGCTCGCTAGCAAAGGCGACGCTGCGGTCTCGGACGCCAGCGCGGTTCGCACAAGAGGAGCCACGCGCGTCCCCAGCACCTCGATCGCGTGCATCAATTTCGCGTGTGGCAATGCTGCCACGCTCATTTGGAACGTCAGCCGGGAAATACCGCCTAACGACTCGTTCATCCCGAGGATTTTTGCCGCGACAGTCTCCGGA
>JBARMF010000254.1:0-16983 GCA_049802315.1 Candidatus Udaeobacter sp. | reverse complement strand
TTCAGCACCGCTGTGTTAGTGGGCGCATTCGGGACGACCCAATCAAAATATTGCACCTTCGGATTGCGCGACTCTGTGAGACGCATGTAGGTCGTCCTGCCGCCATCGAGCGAAAGAAGAATTTCCGTCTCACACATTGTCAGGTCCACGTCTGGAAACTCCGCGGTCCATGCAATCCTCACAATTTGTCCAGGACTCAAAACCTGTCCCGGTCTTGGCGAAATCAGTTTGGCGCGGTATCCCGGTTTGTAAGGCTGCGAGAATGCGGTGTTAGGCGCTTGTGGAGCCAAAGCAACTGTCAGCGCAAGCAGTGCTAGAATGAATCGTGGAGTTTTCATGTTTTCACTCCATCTGAGTGAGCATCGATTGTCAATAACAGTTTGCGTCGCAAGAACGTCCTTATCGATTTGTTGTTCATCGCGCCGGCTTAGCGTCAAAGTCTTCGCATTCAAAATAAGGCTCGACATTCGTCGGGGCATCATCGAAGAATCGCGTCGCTTCTGTCCTCTTCATCGACCCTTACTCGTCACATCAATAAGAACACACTTATGAACACACGCCTCCGCCTGACTACTCTTGTCGCCGTTTTATCGTTCCTCGCGCCTGCCACATCCATCTTGCACGCTCGGATACCTGCGGCGAACGGCGGCATCGATGTCCCCGATGGCACCCGCAAATGCATAATTCCTAGAGATCGTCCACTGAAACAGACCGATCTGCTGTTGGTGCCGCTGACATGCCTTGAGCCAGTGGTCAACGTGAGCGCTACGACCGGCAACCAGGCTGAGAGTTTCATTAACGTTAACCCGACTAACCCAAACAACCTCGTTGCTACCTCGAACACCAACTCAAACAGCATCTTCCGCGCGTACTCGACAGATGCCGGCGCGACTTGGACACGCGGCACGATCGCTACCGGCGTGGCGTGCTGCGACGGACAAGCGGCCTGGGACTCGTTCGGCAATTTGTTCCTGGTCTACATCAACGCCAGCGTTAACCAAATCAACGTGATCTTGAGCACTGACGGCGGCGCCACATTTAGTGCACCGGTAACCGCTGGCACCGGCAGCGTTGACCAACCCTCAATCGCTGTAGGCAATGGCAGCGTGTGGGTCGACTGGAACTCGAGCGGAAGCATGGTCGCGCGCGGAGCGCCAGTAACGGGTCTGGGCGCTTGGGGCCCGTTCAACGCGCTACAGACAATTCCGTCAGCAAGTGGCAGCTTCGGCGGTATCGCCGTCGGGCCTGGCCCGAACGGCGGCAAAGTCATCGTGACCTATCAGAGCCCGACTGGTGGACAGGGTCCGGCGACGATCTACGCCAACGTAGACACGGACGGTTTGGGAGCCGGCGGTTTCGGCGCGCGTATCACCGTTTCCTCGACTAACGTAGGCGGCTTCGATTTTATCCCTGCGCAAAGCGGACGATCGATCGACGCTGAGGCTGGGCTAGTGTGGGATGCTACCGGCGGTCCATTCAACGACCGCATCTACCTTGTCTACACGGACGAGATAATCAACGAGAGCAACGACACGGACATTGAGATGCGCACGTCGACTGATGACGGCGCGACATGGACCGCGCCGGTGCGCGTGAACGACGACGCGACCACTAATAGTCAGTTTTTGCCCTATGTTGCTCTCGATCCTACAACCGGCACTGTGGCAGTGGGCTTTCATGATTGTCGCAATGACAACGGCGTGCCCGGTCCGGGCGGAACGAACATGATTCCTAACGACGATGCGGAATACTACGGCACGTTCAGCACCGACGGTGGCGCGACTTGGGCGCCGAACAGGCGCTTGAGCGGCGGGTTCTCGAACGCGGCGGACGCGGCCAACGGCATCGACTTTGGTGATTACGTTGGTTTGTCCGCGTTCGCAGGCAAGCTCTATGCGATGTGGGCGGACAACGCGAATTGCGATGGCACGAACCCGAATGGCACATTGCACCAGTTTGACCTGTATGCGAACCCGCTTGTGCTTACAGGAGGCACTCCGACGCCGACACCAACTGCAAGTCCAACTCCTACTGCAACCGCTATAGCGACGGCAACGGCCACACCGACTGCAACGGTTACAGCAACCGCGACCGCGACGGCCACACCGACTACAACCGCAACACCAACTGCAACTGCCACGGCCACGCCGACCGCAACTCCAACAGCTACGGCCACGCCAGTTCCTACAGCTACGCCAAGACCCACTCCAACGCCGAGACCCCATGTCACACCAAGACCTCGTGCGACCCCTCTACCTCGTCCGTAATGGGAAACACCGCCTAGAAAAATCTAATCAGGAACGCAGGAATAAAGTGGAACGCGTTGTCTCTAACGCGTTGGCTCTGGTCTAACATCGGCTTCGGGAGAAGACGATCCACCTTTGATTTCCTGATTCAAAAAACAAGCCTTCTTCCTGGCCTTCCAGATTTAAAAACTTTCCGGGAAGATGGGTTCCTATTTTCCTGATTCACATTTGTTACGAAAGCAGGCAGGCAGGAAAGGGTGGAACGCGTTGTCCTCCGTAAAGAGCGTGGCTCCCACGGAGCTTTACGCTCAACGCGTTGGCTTTCGTCTACTATCGCCTTTCGGAGAAGGCGATCCACCTTGCTTTCCTGATTCAAAATTTTCAGGTCACCGATCGAGAACCGATTCCAACGGCAGCTCTGGATCAAGATGATTGGAAGCCAGCCAGTCGCGATTGAAGAGCGTTGATTGATATTTGTGACCCGAGTCGCAAAGGATCGTAACGATCGTTCGACCCGGCCCCGATTCTCTAGCCAAGCGCACGGCGCCGGCAACGTTGATGCCGCTTGATAAGCCGAGGAACAAGCCTTCTTCGCGCAGAAGGTGATATACAATCGTTAGGCCAGTCTGATCCGGAATGCGATAGGCGCGATCGACCTTTACACCTTCGATGTTCTTTGTGACACGGCCCTGACCGATTCCTTCCGCGATCGAATCGCCGTCGTTCGTTTCCAGATTGCCATTCGTAAACCAGGACCACATCGCGGCGCCATACGGATCCGCGCACACAGTTTCAATCTTCGGATTTTGTTCCTTCAGGTAAGTGCTCACGCCGGCAAGCGTGCCCCCGGTGCCAACAGCTGCAACAAACGCACTGATCTTGCCTTTGGTTTGTTTCCATATCTCGGGGCCAGTGCTGCGATAATGCGCGTCGCGATTCGCTGTGTTATCGAACTGATTTGCCCAAAACCAACCACGCTCCCCGGCAAGGCGACGCGCGATGTGATTGTAATTTTCCGGATCCTTGTACGGCTTTTCCGGCACTGCCTTCACTTCTGCGCCGAGTGTTCGGAGCAATTGCATTTTCTCCGGCGACTGATTATTCGGAATCACAATCACGGTGCGATATCCCCTAGCCCGCCCGATGACCACAAGGCCGATCCCGGTGTTACCCGCAGTTCCCTCAACGATGGTTGCGCCGGGTTTAAGCCGATCCGCTTTCTCGGCGTCAGTGATGATTCCGTAGGCGGCGCGATCCTTCACCGAGCCGCCCGGATTCATGAATTCTGCTTTTCCCAGAATCTCGCAGCCTGTCAGTTCAGACAGCCGCCGCAGTCGAATCAACGGCGTGTTACCAACCTGTCCATCGATGCCCGAGTATGTCGCACTCATCGAATTAACTTAGGCTTCCAGCCTGATACGTCGAGTAGGCTTCGCACCCTGCTCCTTCGTGAACAGGCAGGATGCCCATTCGACGATACAGGCTTGCCCCGGCCAGTCCGTCCCATGGCGGACAAGATGCCTCTGTTACTCGGGGCCGCCACATGCAGAGTCTGAGAGCCGCAGGATGTAATCACTTTTGGATCGCGAAACACATTCGGCTTTTGCACAGATCCAAGATGCGTCTGGCGAATGACAACGAGTTTGCTGGGTGAACACGTCTACTTTTCGTCCCAGCCGAGGCCCTCGGTCATGATCTGCACCTTGCTCCCTCCGTTCTCAGGGTGCACGAAGATCACCAGGCCAGCATCTGCTCGTTTCCGTTTGAGTATTGAAGAGCCCGGCGCAATCAAATCGCTGCCTTGCTTGGTCCAGCCCTGGGCCTTGAGATTCGCAGCCAATTCGTCACAAACGTTTTTTACGTTCGTCTTGCTCTTAAAGGTAAGCTGCTCAACAAGCGACTTGTACTCGATGTCGGACGCATCTTTCGTGAGCGCCAGGTCCTTAACGTTGAGTTGATCCTTTGCCGGCTTAGGCGCGGATTTCTCGCTTAGCTCAGATGTTGACTCGGTTGTTACCCGCTTATCTGTTGTTTCTTGTTCGGACTCTTTTGGAGCCGCGGGCTGAAACTCTTTTGGGATTTCTCCAAGCGGCGCGACAAACTTAACGTTGACCTCCCACGTCTCGCCAAACACGTCGGCCGGTCCATCGGTAGTCAGCTCTCCCTTCACCTGGCCGTCCGCATACTCGAAGTCGCTTGTGTTGATCTTTCCGATCGAGCTAAAGTTTTGGTGCTTAAGTGCAGTATGCGCCACCTCGCAGCCAAAGATGTCGCCGTCTTCGTGCAGTGAGACGATCAATGCGCTGCCGAACTTCCCGAACCCGGCATTGAAGTCGGGCTTCTTATCTTTGGAATGATCCTTCTCGGTAAACACGAGAACGATCGACGGTTTATCGCCAAAGGGCTCGCGCCAATGTGCCGACACATAAGCCAGCTTTGCGTCTTTGCCGTTCCCTTTAAAGACGCCCGTCACCGACGGTTTCACGTTGGCGGCGGGGCCTGGCTTTTTGGATAGCGGCAACGATTCTCCAGCACGGAGTAACGGCACATCGAAACGGACATCCAAGCCAGATGGAAACATTCCCTCTGTTTCGTTAGGCTGACTGGCTTTGCCTATCGCCCGGCCACCCTGCAGTTTTATTTCCCCGGTCGCATCATTTTTGCGCCTGCCCAGGGATGTGTCGCCGGCGCCGGCGCCCCAGCCCTTGAATTCTCCTGCCTTCGTGAACTCCAGCTTGACGTAAGGTCGCCTGAAATCAGAGTTGTCACCTTTCTTTTCCGATTTTCTAGCCTCATTAAGCTTCTCACTTGAAATCGCCGGACCGCTCACGACCACCGCAATCCCTTCTTCTCCGTCAACCGTGGTCTCATACGCCACGGCATTTTTCAGCGGATAGTTTTTACCCTTAAGCATCAATGTCCCCTCGCCTACCTTTGCTGGCTTGGCTCCATCTTGCGCAAAGAGTGTCGCCGAACTGCCGGTGACGGCCATCACTACCAAGAGCGTTATGAATTTGTTAGTCATAAATTTTTCGCGAGCGACATTTCACCAGCAACACGGTCATGTGCCAAGCACGAAATCGAGAATGACGTTACAGCACTAGCCTGTCGCCTCAGCTAGATCGGGCTGAATTGATCTATAAAAGACGGCGCGAATTCGATTTCGCATATCGAACGGAAATTCCGGCATAACGATAACTGCAGCGTGATATGGCAAATCGTACTCATATGCGACTATTGCTGCATCGCTCGTGTTACTCGAAACCAAAGCGTAACCTAGTCCGCGTTCAGCGTTGATCGGGACTTTTAGAATTCGCGAAGGTTCTCCAAGCTTGTCGATTACCTCCTGAAGCCTCATGTCATGAGTAATGAAGCGGAACTCGGGTGGAAGTTCCTCCGTGCGGATTTCACGATTCTCAAAAGCCTGGGCGACTTCGCGAGAGACAACAGCCGCAACTGACGTAAGTCGAATGATTACCTTCGCGATGATCCCGATTGCGAAACTCATTCCGAAGAACCATAAAAAGCCACGAAACGCCAACGGCGCTTTGGGTTCGGCGTAAGACGGATTGCTCGTATAAATGGTCCAATCGCGAATTTTGCCCTCAACAAAGCCAATCCGGAGAGCGGCATATCCTTCCTTTGGGACGGTTAAGCTTCCTAGCGGCGGAAGGTATGTGAAAGTACAGTCGATACATGGCATAATGCGACCACTGTTGGGTTCGCCAAATAGCGCGACAACTTCACCGACTGAGAGACCAACGCGCAGCTTTGATTTCACCTGCTCTTCGCTGGGAAATGCGTCCGCTTTGAAGCAATAGGCAAAAAGGCAAATGGCGAAAAAGAAAAACCGCTTCACGTGGACCTTTTCGTGGCTTCATCGACATCGATACCAAAATGATGATGTTCAACGGAAGTCAATTTTCCAAACAGATTATGGCCCTCGTGATTCTCTGCCGCGGCGACCAGACGATTTGCCGGTGGCCAGTGCTCCCCAAAATCGACCTGCTGCTTTCTTGGTTTCTGATTCCTGATTCATTTATTTGCTAAACGCACCGGAGGGCGAGTAGAGTCGCGCCGCCGTGAAAAAAACTTCACTCCGCTGTGTCGCTGTCGTTTCGGTTCTTTTGCCGCTCTGTTGTTTTGCTGAAGGCTTCACCATCGAGCAGGTGCTGAGTGCGCCATTTCCGTACGGCCTAACGAGCGCAGCGCACGCGCCGCGCGCCGCATGGGTGTTCGACAACAAAGGCGAGCGCAATGTCTGGGTCGCGGACGCGCCTGACTTCGTGTCGCGACAGGTAACGCACTACAAGGGCGATGATGGCCAGGCGATCGCGAGCCTGCGCCTGACGCCGGATGGGAAAACGCTCGTTTACGCGCGCGGCAGTGAGATCAACAAGGAAGGCACATCGGCAAATCCGACCAGCCTGACGAAAATGCCGAAGCAGCAGGCATGGGCGGTAAACGTGAGCGGCGGTGAGCCGCGATTGCTCGGCGACGTCGGCTGCAACGAGGAAGGCTGCGAAGATCTGCAGGTTTCACCGGATGGAAGGAATGTTGTCTGGCCTGCGAAGAAACATCTCTGGATCGCGCCGATCGACGGCAAGAAAAAGGCGGAGCAGCTCGACGAGTTAGCAGGCGAAAGCGATACACCGCGCTGGTCGCCAGACGGAAAGCGGATCGCGTTTCGCTCCAACCGCAAGGACCACTCGTTCATCGCCGTGCTCGATCTCGCGACAAAGAAGATCACTTATATTGCGCCGACCACGAATCGTGATGCCGGTCCAGTTTGGTCGCCGGACAGCAAACAGGTCGCGTTTATTCGCCAACCCGGAGTCGAATTCAAACGGCCGCTCATTCCTGAGTTCGCGCGACCATGGGCGCTCTGGATCGCGGACGCGCAAAGCGGCGAAGGCCGCGAGCTCTTTCATAGCGGCAACGCGATGGAAGATTCGCTGCCGCTGTTTGCGTTTGAATCACTGAAATTCACGAATGCGGGTCGCATCATTTTCGCGAGCGAGAAGGACGGCCGGAACCACCTTTACTCGATCGCCGCTACCGGTGGAGATCCTCAGCTCCTCACGCCGGGCGATTTTGATGTGGAAGACGTGGCGTTGAGCGCGGACAAGCGCAGCGTCCTCTACACTTCGAATCAGAACGACATCGATCGGCGTCACATCTGGCGCGTCGAAGCGACCGGCGGCGAGCCGAAGGCCCTAACGAGTGGCGAAACCATCGAGTGGACCCCGGTCGAGACGAGTGACGGAAAGACGGTGTTGTGTCTCGGCTCAGCTGCGACTTCGCCCGCTATGCCTTATCGCCTAACGAGCAGCGGCCGCGAGTTGCTCGCGAAGAATCTACTTCCAGCTGAGTTCCCATCGGCGCAGTTAGTCACACCAAAGCAGGTCGTGTTTAAAAGCGAGGATGGCCTCGGAATTCATGGCCAGCTATTCACGCCGAAGAACCAGAAGGTACGCGGGCCCGCTCTCATCTTTACGCACGGCGGACCGATCCGGCAGATGCTGCTCGGGTTTCATTACATGGAGTATTACCACAATGCCTATGCGATGAACCAATATCTGGCGAGCAAAGGTTACACCGTGCTCTCGGTGAATTATCGGCTCGGCATCATGTACGGGCGCGCCTTCCGCGAGCCACCAAAGTCGGTGTGGCGCGGCGCATCCGAATATCAGGACGTGGTCGCAGGCGCGAAATTTTTGCAAACGCTAGACAACGTTGATCCGCAGCGGATCGGTCTTTGGGGCGGATCCTATGGGGGATTTCTGACTGCCATGGGCCTGGCGCGCGACTCCGACATTTTCAAAGCAGGCGTCGATTTTCACGGCGTGCATGACTGGGCGATTTTCCTGCCGATGTGGGCCGATAACATAGAGGCCGCGCCCGACATCAAAGAAGCGCGCGAGCTCGCCTTCAAATCATCACCAGTTGCAGGCATCGCGAACTGGCGCTCTCCCGTGCTCTTTGTTCATGGCGACGACGATCGCAACGTGCCGTTCCAGCAAACCACCGATCTAGTCGAGAAACTGCGCGTGCAGAAGGTGGAGTTCGAAGAGCTAATCATCCCCGACGAAATCCACGACCTGCTCCGCTGGAGCGATTGGGTGCGGTCCTACAAAGCAATGGCTGATTTTTTCGACAGGAAGCTTGCCGCGACACCGCAACCCTGATGGCCGACATGGAGCGCTTCATCGATATTGCAGTCGAGCAATTCGCTCGTGATCACACTGAACCGGAAACAGATTTGTATGTCCGTCTTCGGGAAGAAACCTATCGAGTGATGAAGTGGCCGGAGATGCAGGTCGATGCCATCGAAGGTCGCTTTCTCAAAATGCTGGTCCGGCTTACCGGCGCCCGAACCGTTCTCGAGCTCGGAATGTTCACCGGATACAGCGCGCTAATGATGGCTGAAGCCTTGCCAGATGATGGTTGCCTGATCACATGCGAAATCGATCCGAAAGCTGAGGTAATCGCGCGACGCTACTTCGCTGAGAGCCCTCACGGACACAAAATTAGCATCCGAATGGGACCTGCGTTGGACACAATCAAGACGCTAACCGGCCCGCTGGATTTTGTATTTATCGATGCCGATAAGCCTAACTACTCTAACTATTACGAAGCATGCCTGCCCTTACTCAAACCGGGCGGGTTGATCCTGGCCGACAATGTTCTGTGGAGCGGCAAAGTAGTAGATCCCAAGGACACTGATGATCACGCCATCGTCGCCTTTGATCGTCTCGTCCAATCCGACTCCCGCGTTGAGAATGTTTGTTTAACAGTACGCGATGGAATGATGCTCGCCTGGAAACGGAAATGATTCTCGCTGGAAACGTCCAATCTCGTCAGTGAACCGCGTGAGCGAAGCTTTTACGCGGTTTGCCTAAGCGTTAGGGACGGAATGATGCTGGCTTGGAAACGAAAATGATCCTCGATGGAAACGTTCAATCGGTGGACCACGTGAGCGAAGCTTTTATGCGGTCTGGCTGACCGTACGGACGGGATGATGCTGGCCTGGAAACGTTGATAGAACGCGCGCGCGCCGCAGATGACGTGAAAGTTGATTCTCGAGACCGATTGGCTGCCGGCAATAAGTTCTGCCGGACGTTCAGCCCTGCTCAGCCAACTGCCTCCAACTCGCGCATAGGTCGGGTAGCCGGCGGAGGAAGTGAAATCCCGTTCCGCTCAGCGGTTGCCACTGTGTCCTCCACGATTTCCCATAGCTTCGTGTAAGCTTCGACAGGCGTTGCGCCATGGCAAACCCCGCCAGAGGGGAATAGATCGGGGCAATAACCGACATACGCTCGGTCTTCGTCGCTCCAGCGGACAAACATCAAATATCGATCTTGTGGTTTCATAATTGCACCTGCCTCAGTGCATTGCGTACGCGTTTCTCCTGATAAGGCTGCGCGTCATCGCCCTCACGCCCCGAAATTAGCACAAATCCGCGAAACTTTGGATGGATAAATTTGCGATGGCTGCCTTGCCTCCGTGGATGCGAGTGAATCCCGCTTTCTCCAATTCCGATACCAACTGACGAATCTTGCGCGCCACGCGCTGAAGCTTGCCAGAGGACAAATGGCGATACGAGATCTAATTAAGTTAACGTTCCACGAATTTCCCTGCTTGCGGATAATCGCACTGCTCAAAAAAGGCAAAATCCCTTCTAGGAAATCACTTGGCAATCGTATCAGAAATGATACACCCCTGCAGTGCCTCGACCGTTCCCCGCCATTTTCTTCCGGACAGAAAGTGGGCGGGAGCTAGTGAACTCGCTTCTGGATTATCTGTGACATCCGCGTAATCCGCGATTCTCAAAAATGCCTACCTCAAAAACGCTTAAGACAAGGAACAAACATCGTGGAAGCAGCTTTGAGGACTTCCTCAAGCAAGAGGGATTACTCGAGAATGTTCAAGCCGCAGCGTTTAAACGAGCTCTCGCGCTGAAGGTCAATGACATGATGAAAGATAAACGCATGAACAAGAGCGCAATGGCTGCCCGGATGCGAACGTCGCGCGCCGCGGTCCATCGGCTGCTCGACCCGAAGAACACATCGGTGACGCTTGCTACGCTAAACCGCGCCGCGAGATCGCTTGGGTGCAAAGTAAAAATCGAATTCGTGCCGGCATAGCGGTATCGGATTCGCCCAGAGCGTGAAGAAAGTGGTCGTTCACACAGATGGCGCCTGTCTTGGCAATCCAGGTCCGGGAGGATGGGCCGCTATCCTAGAGCACGGAAGCGCGAAGAAGGAGTTTGCCGGCAGCGAACTGGCCACGACGAACAATCGAATGGAACTGCAAGCTGCTATTGAAGGCTTGTCGCGAATTAAAGAACCCTGTGACGTGGAGCTTTTCACCGACTCGGAGTATCTCCGTGAAGGAATCACCAAATGGATTAGCGCCTGGAAGGCGCGCGGATGGAAAAAGAAAGTAAAGAACAAAGATCTCTGGCACGAACTCGATACTGCAGCGGCAAGACATAAAGTTATCTGGCACTGGGTGCGCGGTCATTCTGGCAACCGCGGCAACGAGCGTTGTGATCTTTTGGCGATGCAGGAGGCGGAGCGACTCAAGAAGAGCAGCACGCGCGAACAATTGGCGAATGCTCTCGCCGAATTCGAGAAGGCGCGGTCAGCACTAGTAGATCAAGGCGAACTTCTTTAACTGAATCGCGAAAGCGTAATGCAATGGGACGGTCATTGCGCGGCAAGGTCGTAACCGAAGCGGGGATGACAAGGGACGCTACGAAGGCTTATGCACGGGTGCATCATAAGCGGCTTACGTTCGATAAATTCAGCATCTCATGGTGTCGCGACCTGGCGTTCGTCTGTGTTGCTGACTGTCGCCATCGCAAAAGTTTCAGCCGATCAAATTCGGCCACTCGAGCGAAACGAAATTCATCGCGCCCGTGCGCTGGATTCAGTTGCAATGTGAGCCGCTGCGAAGAAATAGACTGGTTAGGCCTTTTTCTGTGTCTGACGCTTCTTTAAGTCGGCGAGGAAATCCAACAGCTGATCAGATAGCTCCCGGCGGCTGATGTACGTGTCCTGTGCGACGTGCCATGCGAGTCCAAAATCGCGACTAGTTATCGGGTACGCCATGGCATGGTCTATCGGAAATCGGCGCGCTGTCTCCGTTTTTGCGAGTGGAACTCGCATCCGTTCCATCCTGCGCTTCAACGTAGTAACACGGTTACCGGACTCGTCCGGCAGAGTTGTCGCACCTGTGCGCCACCGCTGGTCTAGCGTGCGGACAAGCTCATACGCCGCAAGCATCCAGAAATAAGACAATGTCAATCGGTCGGCGAGACGAGTACCTTCTTGCAACGACGACGATTGCTCCTGATTGAGAGCGGTGAAACGAACGTCTTCCTCGATGAGACGGCAATCGAAGCGACCGAGTCCCTGAACGAGAGCGATCATGAACGGTTCGATCGCACCCACTGCGGAGGATGCGTCAATCCAGCGTTGAAGGCGATCATCGGGCATCATGCAATAAGACCTGACTAGACCAATCCCATTCCGGCTGCGTAAGCCGTCTCCACGCTATCAAAATTACCACCTTTGCTTCGGCTTTCCACCCGCACGCGGGCGTATGAAATCTTTTCAACTTCCCGGCCAATGACCTGCTAAATTCGTGTTTGACGAAAGAATATACGGCCCGTATCAATCGTGCTCCGTCAGCCTCCGCTAAATAACATCACGATAAATCTCACCGTATTGCTTCATGAAAACCAAACCTGCAATCTACGTCCTTACATTGGCGCTCACTGTCAGCCCTCTCTGGGCTTCGCCATTTGAAGTCAGCGTCCAACACGTGGCGCCGCCGCGAAGTCCCGCCTCGCCTAATTCCGGCTCTGCCGTTTTTCCGGACGAATTCCGTTCTATCGATGGCTCGGGGAACAACCCAATCGATTCGACGCGCGGCGCGGCCAACACGCCGCTTATTCGCAACACCACGAACGCTTACGCTGATGGATCAGGCTTACCGGCGGGCGGCGATCAGCGAAGCGCGAGAGAGATCAGCAATCTCGTAGTAGCGCAAGATCATCTTATTCCCAACGCGGTAAACGCCTCCGATTTTCTCTGGCAATGGGGACAGTTCATCGATCACGACATGGACCTGACGCCAAGCATCGATCCAGCCGAGCCATTTAATATTCCTGTTCCACCGGGCGATCCGTTCTTCGATCCAAACAATACCGGCACGCAGTTCATCGAACTCGACCGTTCGTTCTACGAGATGATCAACGGCGTGCGCGAGCAGGTGAATATCGACACTGCCTACATCGACGCTTCCCAGGTTTACGGCTCCGATCAAGCACGGGCCCAGGAACTGCGGCGGCTCGATGGCAGCGGCAAACTCAAGACCAGCACCGGCAATCTGCTCCCGTACAACATCCATGGTCTTCCGAATCTTCCTACCACTGACGCCACCTTTTTCCTCGCCGGCGATCTGCGTTCGAACGAGCAACTGGGTCTCACCGCCATGCACACGCTCTTTGTGCGCGAACACAATTTCTGGGCCGACGTTTTTCACGCTGCACAACCAAACTTGAATGATGACGGCATCTACTTTCGCGCGCGCGCCATTGTCGCTGCCGAGATTCAGATCATTACTTACCGCGATTTTCTGCCGCTGCTCATGGGTAACAACCCGCTCGCGCCGTATCACGGTTATCGGCCGCAGGCCAATGCCGGCATTGCCAATGTGTTTTCGGCCGCGGCGTTTCGCGTCGGTCACACGCTGCTTTCTCCGCAGTTGCTCCGCCTCGACAATCATAATCGCTCGATCGGGGACATTAGCCTGGCCGATTCCTTTTTTAATCCGACGCAGATTAGCAGTATTGGCATCGAACCATATTTGCGCGGTCTGGCCAAACAACGACCGCAGGAGGTGGATGCTTACATCGTCGATCCGGTGCGCAATTTTCTTTTCGGTCAACCGGGTCAGGGCGGCTTCGATCTGGCGTCGCTCAATATCCAGCGCGGCCGCGATCACGGGCTTCCCCGCTACAATCGAGTGCGAATGGATTATGGCTTGGCGCCCTACACCACTTTCGCGCAAATCAATCCCGACCCCGTCATCCAAGCCAAGCTCGCCGCTGCTTATGCTACACCTGATGACATCGACGTTTGGCTCGGTTCGCTGGCTGAAAAACACAAGCACGGCATGATGGTGAGCGAGACCACCTACACCATTTTGAAAGATCAGTTCGAACGACTTCGCGATGGCGATCGCTTTTGGTATGAAACCTATCTGCCGCACCCGCTCGTTGTCATTCTTGAACACCAACCATTGAGCGACATCATCCGGCGCAACACCACTATCGGCCACGAGTTGCAGGACGACGTCTTTCGCGTGCCAAATCATTAGAACGCCATCTCAGAGGGAACGCGGGCGTTAGTAGAGATTGGGCGCTGCGGCAAGGCGTGAGGAACGAAAACGTCCTTTATTGGATCTTTGATTGACGAGCAACGCTGCTGAAGCCGGAAAGACTAACTCGCGAGAATTTTCGTTTCTGGAAGAACGACGATTTGCTGAACCCGACACGGGTGCATCATAAGCGGCTTACGTTCGATAAATTCAAAACCTCGTGGGTGTCGCGAACTTGCGCTCCCCAGTGCTCTTCGACATCGTACGACCAGTTCGGTGGTTTGTTGGAACGGCACGTTGCGATCGTCATCGTCATGAACGATCCCTCATGCAATCTTGGGTGGCACTTAGCTCAGGACGGTGATGGGTCGGTCAGACCCCTGGGCAGATCCCGTGCTCCGTGCATCAGACGCACGGCTTGAACTGTTACACCGTCCTCCCGATAAAAGATCAGAACTTTTTGGAACGGGCGTTCTAACGCAAACGAGCGCAGCCCCTGCAGCTTGGAATGATTAAAACGGCGAAGGCGTCCCAATCCAGGCTGTTCACAAAGCGAGCGCAATCGGGATTCCACCGCTTGCTGAAATCTGTGAGCTACTTCATCTCCCGCCTGACGCACGTACCACAACGCCTGCAACGCAAAATCTTCGAGGAACGCGTCTGCTTTTTGCAGCGCAAGACTCATCCCCGCTTTTCCTCGCGGATGATGCGCTCAACAACATTGCGCATCTCCTCTGCGGAGTAAGGCGTGTATGGGCCGTCAATCGCTTTGAGCAATTCACGCTCAAGTTCAGGACTGTCTTCGTCAAGGTTAAGCGCCACCCCGGGCTGGAGCGTCACCCTTTCCCGGCCGTCGGTCAGCACAATGACCCTTCCCTTGTTGGCCTCTGCGATAAGTTCGCCAAGTTGCGACTGTGCTTCCTGAACCGTGAGCGTTTTCACATTCACAATCTAGCCGTCGCCGCCAGGGAAACAAGCTTGCCGGAAAGCAAACACCGTCGACGGCAGCACCTGCTTATTCATCGTAACGAAGGCTCAGGCGCGGGTGCATCATAAGCGGCTTACGTTCGATAAATTCCGAACCTCGTGGTATCGGCGAACTGGCGGTCCCCGTGCTAGTGATCCATGGCGACGACGATCGCAACGTGCCATTCCAGCAAAACACCAATCTGGTCGAAAAACCGCGCGCCCAAAACGTCATGTTCGAGGGCGATTGGCGCGCTGCCTCCCCAGCATCCGCCGGAGATCTTACCGCGTGAGCGAAGCTTTTACGCGGTCACGATTTGCTTCGCAGGAGCGACTGGATCCGCGCCTACCGCGCTACCGCCGAATTCTTCGACCGCAGATTATCTGCCTCTGTCGAACACCAATAAACTGCTGCCAGAGAGGAAAAGGAATTAGAACGGCGCTTCGTAATCGTCGTCGGTCTCGAAATCCCTTCTGGAAATTCTTAAGCCACTTCTCAGTTTTCGAGAGCCAGTTTTTGGAAGCAACGGCAGATCACTCGGACCTCGCGGTTAATTCTTCATACGCACAAACAGTTCATGGCCGATTTTACCTGCGGCGCACAATTTGGCTTGCAAAATCCCACGCGATTGCGCACAACCCGCGCATGAAAACCCCCAATCCAACCCCAAATTGTTCTTCCTTTAAACTGTCTGCTGTGGTTTGCCTTTCACTTTTGATTGGCTGCCTTGCGCTTTCGCCAAAAGCGTTAGCCCTGGATCCACCGCCAGACGGAGGCTACCCCAACCGAAACACGGCCGAGGGCGAAGATGCCCTCTTTCGTCATGCAACAGGCGGCGATAACGTCGCCGTTGGCTATCAAGCGCTTTATAATGGTACCACTGGCTTCCAAAACACCGCAATCGGAAGCCAGGCGCTCTACAACAACTTATCCCCTTTCAACGTAGGAATCGGTTGGCGCGCGCTCTACAGCAACACCACAGGCACCAGCAACACGGCGATCGCTCCAACGGCTCTTTACGCCAATACAGTCGGAGACTACAACTGTGCGATCGGCTACGGAGCGCTCGGACACAACATCGACGGCTCACAAAACATCGCGACCGGCCAATTCGCGCTCTATCGCAACACGAGTGGCGGTAACAACGTCGCTACGGGTTTTCAGGCTCTTTTTTCCAACACGACCGGCGAGAACAATACGGCTACCGGAAATTATGCCCTTCTCAATAATACCGGAGATAACAACACCGGCATGGGCATCGGGGCGCTCTTCTACAACGAAACCGGCAACAACAACATCGCATTGGGCATAGGCGCTGGGTTCTACCTTAGTACTGGCGATAATAATATTGATATCGGCAACTCCGGCGTCGCTGGCGATTCAAATACAATCCGCATCGGCGCGCAGGGAACGCAGACGGCTACCTATGTCGCTGGTATCTTCGGTACTACAGCCTCTGGGGGGACCCCCGTGTACATCACTTCGGATGGACAGTTGGGCGTCAGCAGTTCCTCGGGGCGCTTCAAGAAGAGGATCAAGCCCATGGACAAGGTCAGCGAAGCCATATTGGCACTCGAGCCAGTGACGTTTGAGTACAAGAACGACAGTAAGGCCACCCCTCAATTTGGCTTGGTCGCTGAAGATGTAGCAAAGGTGAACCCGGACTTAGTGATGCGAGATCGTAACGGCGAGATCTATACAGTTCGTTACGACGCGGTGAACGCGATGTTGCTTAACGAGTTTCTCAAAGAGCATCACAAGGTCGAGGAGCAAGAGCGAAAATTGGCTCGGCAAGAAACGGCAATCGCGCAGCTGAAATCTGCGGTGACAAAACAGGAGGCGACTGCGACAGAGCAGCGGAACGAGATCGCAGCGCTTACTGCGGGCTTACAGAAAGTGAGCGCGCAGGTCGAAATGAGCCGGCCGGCGCAGAACGTAGTCGTTAACCCACAATAATCTCAAGCGCACGCAGAAGTTGGTTGGAGACGGCGTGCCCTTACGCCGTTAAATCAACAGATAAGACCAAAACGGCCCGCACCCAGGCTGTCTCATGAACTCCCGCTTTGTGATATCGGCGAATTGCTCGCACGGGCGTTGAGCCCTGCGCTTATCGAAGCGGTGACACTTTGTAGACGTGATCGAGCACCTTCACCCAAAGGGTATTGGCGGTCTGCTGCTTGTCGAGTGATGCAGTCAGATTGCTCCAAATGATGAGCGTCAGCTTGTTGGTTGGATCGTAGGTGATTTTTGAGTTGAAGCCGGGCATCTCACCGCCGTGAAAATAAATCGTATTCGGTCCCCAGCTAATTTGGCTGATGCCGTACCCGTACTTTTGACCTTCGGGCTTGCTCGCTACCTCGGGCTGCAAGCTGTCGAGCC
>JBARMF010000253.1:0-4271 GCA_049802315.1 Candidatus Udaeobacter sp. | reverse complement strand
GAACGATTTTGCGCGAATATTGTGAACGCGATTGTTCGCTCGGGTACGAGCTGTTCAAACGCATGGCCCCGGTCATGATCAAACGAATGCAAGCGGCGCGCCGCAAAATGGTGGCGATTCAATCGGGAGCGGAAGTTCTGAAGCCATCTCCAGTGGTGGATTTATCGGAATACGATTAACCATTCGATGCCATTCTGCCAGACATAGGGCATGGAATCGGCTTGGTACGAGGGCAACGGCAACGTTATTGTGGTGGTGCCTTTATGGCCGATACGGCAGCAGCTCCAGATTCAAGCAGGCAGTTGATCGACATACTGCGCCGTTCCCGATTATTTCGGGATTACGAGCGCGTTTTTAGCGAAGCGACCGGGCTGGCTCTCGCGATCAGGCCTTTGGAATTCTGGCAGCTTGCGCATCACGGCAAAAAACACGAAAACCCATTCTGCGCGTTACTTGCTGAACGCCCGTCCACTCTGGCTGTGTGTTTAAGGGCGCACCAGGACATGATCGACCACACGGGCTTATTGCCGCATACCGTCACTTGTCCCTTCGGTTTGACCGAGACCGCGGTACCGATCAAGCTCGCCGAGCGCACCATCGGCTATCTGCGTATCGGCCAAGTGCTTCGCCACATGCCGGCGAAGTCCAACACGAGCAAGGTCAGCCGTGAGCTCAACCGATGCGGCGTACGGTTTACCGGTGAAATTCGCAGAGCCTGGGAGAAAAATCCGCTGCTTCCACCTGAAAAATACAATGCCATTGTGCGGCTGCTCGCATTTTTTGCTGATCAGCTTTCAACGTTGAGCAATCAGTTGATGACAGAGAAGAGCAACGCCGAACCACCGCTCGTGCTGAAGGCGCGTGATTACATCGACAAACATAAAAACGAAGAATTGTCTCTAGCCGATGTGGCAAAGGCTGCTGGCGCGAGTGTCTTCCATTTCTGCAAAGTTTTCCATAAAGCCACGGGCCTAAAGTTCACCGATTACGTTGCGCGTGTGCGCCTGGAAGACGCGCGCAATCGGCTGCTGAATCCGAACCTTCGCATTAGCGAGATCGCGTACGACGTGGGCTTTCAATCGCTCACGCAATTCAATCGCACGTTCAAACGAGTTTTTGGTCAATCGCCTACCGAATTCCGGGCGCACGTGTCTTCCGGCAGACGTGTGGTTAAAGGCACCTGATTGTTGTTTTCCGGCGCGGTGACCGGGAGACGGCTTGTAGCTGGGCCGTATCGCAAGAAACGCACGGGGTTTGGCAAGCAATGCCGAGCCAGGCGGTTGTAAGGACGTCATGATGTCTTCATGAAAACGCTGAACATTCAAAACATCGTAGTCCCAACCGACTTCTCGAAAATGTCGGTGGAAGCGATCCAAATCGCCAGGCAGTTGGCTCGGCGTTTTGGCGCTTCGATCCATCTCGCCCATGTTCGTCAGTCTAATTACGCAGGGGACTTTGTGGCTCCAACCTTCGTGATATACGAGCAGATCGGAGAACAAACCGCGCTCAAAGAGCTCAAGGAAGTCGCAAGGGAATGCGGCATCTCTTCTGCCAGCTGCGATGTGCTCAGCGGTGCACCACCCTTCGATGAAATCTGTCGGCTTGCGCAGACCATTCCTGCCGACCTCGTTGTGATGCCAACGCATGGGCGCACAGGTTTGAAACATGTTTTCCTTGGCAGCACCGCGGAAAGAATTGTGCAGCATTCATCGTGTCCGGTTCTCGTGACGCGTGAGAAAGCTGGGAAATCGCGGAACGGTTCACAGGCCGCAATGAAAACGATTGTTGTCCCAGTCGACTTTTCCAGTTGCTCACGGGAAGGTCTTCGCTATGCGATCGCGTTCGCGAATGAATTTGGGGCGAAGATCATTTTGCTGCACGCCACTTATCTCGGATACATCTATTCGTGTGAAGGCACTGACCTCTACGATATACCCGGCTTGCAAAAGGCGGCCAGGAAAGCTGCCGAGCGCAAAATGCGCGATCTCGTGCGCTCCCTGGACTTCGGAGCGGTTGAATTTGAAACGGCGTTCACGGATGGATCGCCTGTCATCGATATCTGCGCCTTTGCAAAAGATCACGATGTCGATTTGATCATTACCTCAACGCACGGGTTCACCGGTTTCACCCATGTTTTGATTGGGAGCGTTGCCGAGCAGGTAGTACGACACGCGCCCTGCTCGGTTTTAGTGGTGCCGTCTCATCCGCACGTCAGAGCGGCGAACCTGGCAAAATCAGCCGGCGCGAAGGTGAACAGAGTGGCAAGGCAACCGCAATCGCCGAATGTGCCAAGACGGAAGGGAGTCACGCGAAGAGATCAAAACGCACCTCAACAAAGAGTTTCCACCGATTGAACATGACACCGGATACTTCCACAGCAGTTCCCACTAGCTCGCCAGGATTCAAAATTGAAAGAATCCTAGTGCCACTGGATTTCTCGCCCGCATCCATGGAGGCGCTCGATTACGCCGTTTCAATAGCGAAACTATTTCACGCTGCCATTCATCTTCTGCACGTCTATCCGCCGGACGAAGCGTCAGCGCCCGGCGCAGGACATCTCCTGTTTGAGTCAGCCGAGGCGATCGAACGGCTTAACGAGGAGTTGACTGGTATTCATCGCAAACATGCGCCGACATTTTGCCCGCAGAATTGCCACATCCGCGGCGGGCGCCCCTACCAGGAGATTGTGCAGTTGGCTCGGGAGATTGATGCGGATCTAATCGCGCTTTCGACGCGCGGACACAGCGGACTGAAGCATCTCCTGCTCGGTAGTACAGCGGAACGAGTCGTGCGCAGCGCGCCATGCCCTGTGCTCGTCGCGCGAAAACGGAAACAACGATCGAAAGCAAGACGCGAAGAATTCGCCATCCGCACGGTGCTTGTTCCGACAGATTTCTCGCAATGTTCGCTCGCCGGAACGGAGTACGCAGCCTTTCTGGCACGGAAACTTAATGCCACACTGCGTCTCTTTCACGCGATGTATCCGTATACAAATTATGTGTTCGTTGATCGCGCCGGCGTGCGTCTCTCCGGGCTCGCCGAAGCAGTGGAAGAAACAGCCCGGCAGGAAATGGACGCGCTCAAAGAGATGGATTTTTTGCGCGGTTTGCCCGTCCAAACCGAAATTCTTCCTGGCGTTGCGATCGACGAAATCTGCGCCGCGGCAGGCGACCATGAGGTGGATCTCATCGTCACTTCTACTCACGGTCGCACCGGATTAAAGCACGCGCTCATCGGAAGCGTCGCCGAACACGTCGTACGTTATGCGGAGGCCCCGGTGCTGGTTGTCCCCAGCCGTCACGCCGAATCCTAACGCAAAAATCCTGTTCCGAATTCTCTAGCGATGTTATGAGCGAAAAGGCAGAAGCGCTGGTGGGCGGATTGAAGAAACATTTTCGACTCGACTCTGAATTCATCATGTCCGCACTAAAGCTCTGCTTCGTGATTCAGGCTATTCTTGCCATGCCGGCGTTGGCCCAAACGCCCTCTGAGCAAAACGGCCCACTCCCCTCACAAGCCAAACAGCTGCACGGCCTCGCGGTGCCGGTGCCCAAAGAGATATTCCATTCTCTCGACCAATTCCCGGACGCCAACTGGAGTCTCGTTAAACGCCCCGAAGTGGCGCGATGGAAATCACAAGGGAATCAGACGCAGATCGCAATTCTGCTTGGAGTCGTGACAGCCGAAGGTTTCATTGCAATGGAAGCGAAAGACTCGACAGAGGTAAAAAGCATCGGCAACAGGGTGCTGGCGTTAGCTAGAGGACTTGGTATTGAGGATCGCGCAGTGCGTCGCGCTCGAAGCATTATCGATCTCGCAGATAAGGAAGAATGGAATGAGGCGCGAAAAGAGTGGGATCGTGTGGTTTCGGATCTTGAAAGCGGAATGATTGAGCTGAAAAGCACAGAGGTATCCCAGCTAATAAGTCTCGGCGGATGGTTGCGCGGTACCGAGGCTCTATCTGCGCTCGTGCTTCAGAATTATTCACGCGAGCGTTCCGAACTCATTCGCCAACCGGGTCTGGCTAATTATTTGGAGAAGCAAATTCTCGCAATGAGCAGTGACGCCCAACGTCGCCCGATGCTTGTAAAGCTCGTCGAAGGAATCGGCAGTATTCGTGCGCTCGTTGAAAGCGAAAGCGGAGCGTTGCCGGAAGAAACTGTCCAAAAAATTCACAAGATTTGTGAAGATCTCGTACGACTCTCATCAATGGGGACCTGAATTCTCGTCTTGAAATCGCAGAGGAGGGCCGCAGCATCCAATCGACGTTT
>JBARMF010000252.1:0-3407 GCA_049802315.1 Candidatus Udaeobacter sp. | reverse complement strand
CCGCCAGAGATGGTGAAACGGTGCCGCCCACCGTTGTAATACAGAGTTCCCTTTCCGGCTTCAGCCTGAGCGTAATAGGCGGCCGACCACTCGTGAATGCTGACAGTGGCCGAGGGCGTTGTACTCGGCGCCTGCGTCATTGATGCGCATCCGGCGATGAGTAGGAATGTGATACCGACAAAGGTCGAATTAATGAGGTTGGTTTTCATGGTTTCTAGGTTTCTGATTGGTTTTTATCCGGGGTTATTTTGCTAGTGGTGAGTCACGCATTTGCCACACCGACGAGGAAATGCCTATAGGACTTTAGGGCAATAGGTTTCAGAGCAGTTTGCAGGCGTTTGTTGCTCAAAAATTTATCCCGCCCTGAATCTGGGGTCCGTTCAATGCAGTCTTGTTGGTGAACCCTTCTTGGTTGTAGTCGTACTTTAAGTAGCGCCAGCCAACCTGCGCCCAGAACCAGCGGCTGATTTGAAATTCGAGGCCGCCTTGTACCTGGTAGCTCCAATCAGAGCTGTCCACCGGTTCTCGCGCAATCGTCCGCCCTTCGCGTTGGATTTCGAACGCAGAGCCAGAGTTGGCGTCAAATCCACCTGCATCGGCTTCCGCGTAAAGCGATGTGGCTCTCCAGATTTTCACTTTCCCGCGCGCTCCGATCACGGGATCGACCCAATCAGTCGAATCGGAGAAATCCAACCTGTTTCGGATTCCCAGTAGTCGACGAAGAATGACCAGGCGCGCGTCACCGTTATTGGAGATGCTTAGATCGCCTCCCTGATAGCTGTAGCGCGCGCCTGCGAAGAGAGAGAGCGAAGCCTTATCGCAATTGATTACTCGATAACCGACGAATCCTTCTGCAAGCCCGGTTTGGAGGTGGATATTGGCGTTGGTAAAAAGCAAACCAGGTAGCGTGGCAGAAGCACCTACATCCATGTAGATACCATCTCCGAAGAACTCCCATCGTTGGTAGCGAATATCAACCGACAGCACAAGGGGGACGTGAGTCAGATGCGTGAGAATCTGGTCGAAGCTGACGTCGGGAGAGGTAACGACGCCCTTTATTCCGGTATTCCCGGACACACCTGCCATCCACCCAGGAGCACCGATGCGAATTTCGAGTGTCGGGGGCGTTTCGCACCAAGGCTGTGGCGGTGGAGACGGCGCTTCTTTTGAAATGTCGTAGTCCGATCCCGCGAAAACGACTGGCGTCGAAAGGATGATCGCGGCGAATACTGCGCCTGCAACGAGATGCAATTTTGTTTTCACGAGCCTGTTTTTACCGTCGCCAACGCTCAAATCCGAGAAAAATAAATTGTCCATTATTCGGATACGTTCTCACTGGTTTCAGTCGTCCTGTTCGTTGGTACTGATTTGAGCGCAATCATGCGGTGCCTGGTGCGATGCGTCTATAGGACTTTAGGGCAATAAGCACGGTTGGGTTAGCAATGGACGATTAAAAAAAATCGGCCTCCTGATGAAAGGAGGCCGATTTACTAAACCAGGGAAATCCCCGTTTATCTTTAAAAGTGGAAGCGAACACCCGCGCCGAGTAGCTGTTGTCCCAGGACACGATTATCTCTGGTATTGATTTGGGTGCTCGTATATTCGAGGAATTTGTATTCAATAAAGGCGCTCATCTTCGGGGTGAAATAGTAATCTGAGCCTGCAATAATCTGCCACGCCAGGTCAGCATGACTTGCTCCCCCGCCAGTGTTGACAGGGACTCTATGCGTTACGGGATCCACAACCTCAACCCCCGCAGATTCGGCATAGTAAACGCCGACGCCGGCTCCGGCATACGGCTGGAATCTTTGGTTTCCAGGTGCGAATCGCAAGATGAAGTTCGCCATGAACGCGCCCGTATTGACCCAGGTGGTCACGTTGCGCTGCCCTATAACGTCGTCAAAGCGATCCCTCAGGGTGAAGTTAGCGCCACCGCGAAAGCCATTGTAAAAGAAGTCGCCTTCAACCGTTGGACGAACAACGCCCGAGCCAAAGACGTAACCGAGTTTAATGCCGCCGAAAAAGCCGACATCATTCTTCGGGTTGACCTCGAGAGTGGCATCAAAATCCCTATCGGTTGGGTCGATCTCGCGGTTGTCACCATTAAACGTCCTGGTTCCGCCACGGTCTTGATAAATATTCGCGCCCATGTCGATAGCTCCGTAAAAGCCGAGCCCGTAGAGTTCAGGCGGCGGCGGCGCCGCGACCTGCTTATAGACCTCCGTTCCGGCTTGCAGCGAAGCCGCGAAGAATCCGATCAGTACAGCAGTAGAGAGATATACTTTTTTCATAGCGACAGGGTGATAACTGATAAGTAGTGGTGGTGTCAATTTATTTCTTAAGGATTTGCTGGAGCCTCAGCGGCCCCTTTTTCGATCCGCAACCATCGTTCGGCAGCGTGCCATTTTCGTCCATAGGACTTTAGTCGTATGGCTTTGGAGGTAGGATTTCACCCGACGCCGTCGCCCGCCGACGACACGTTCTGCTGCTTCGCTGCCGAGATGTGGATAGCGCTGAACTGCTTCCCAGTTCAATCGTAGATCTGCCTGGGAAACTAGTTGCTGGAATCGGCCGCAGCCTTCACTCCGGCGAGAAAATCGTCGCTCTCCACTCCTTTGGTGAAGAAAGCAGAAGCGCCGGCGTTCATCGCGATTCGACGGATTGACGGATCGTCTTGGCCAGTCAACACAATCACGCGTGTGGAGGGCGAAACCCGTCGCAGCCGCATTTGCACCTCCAGCCCGTTCATATCCGGCATAGAAATATCAATCACCGCCAGTTCGGGCCGATGCATCGCGGCATGCTCTAAGAATGCAATCGGATCAGTGAAGATTTTTACATTATTCCAACCCGCCGAATCGAGGAGTCGGCGCGTGGCTTTGAGGATCGAAGCGTCATCGTCCAACAGGTACACAGCAGCAGCCTCTCTATTAATCGCAACCATGTTCATCTCCTGGATCATTTGCGGATACGGTTGGGAGTTTGGTTTGTGCTACGTTGCTTGAACGAATTCGGACACACTCAAAATTCGTATCCGAATCCCTAAATGGTCCCGCCTCATAGTCCGATGCATCTGCGTTAATCAGCCGGACGGGCGAACAACCGGGGACAACGTCAGGCATGCGACTATTTAGAGTTTCAGACTAGCGGAACGCAATGAGACCTTAGTCCCGGGTGTGACGGCCATCGTTTCTCGTAACCGATTTTTAGCAGAGGCACCTGATTGGCAGCATGAAGCCAGAGAAAGCGGCCAGGGGGCGGATCGCGCGTCAGCGATTTACTGATTGTCCGAGGGGACCAAGGTACATAAACTCGACGCCATGCCACAGGGTTCGTTTCGTCTTCGCGGGCCAAGCGGGTAATCCCGCCCGCCTCTCGTTAGGCGATAACAACGCCGTGGCTTGGAA
>JBARMF010000251.1:0-5238 GCA_049802315.1 Candidatus Udaeobacter sp. | reverse complement strand
CATATTCTTCGTGATGTGGTTTGTCTGGGCGATTCAGGCTAACGGCGTCGGAGGCTTCTTAAAACATTTGTTTGGGCCAAAAGGAGAGACGACCGGTGTCGTAAAGATCCTGATGTTCGTCATCTTTTTCGCCGTAGGATGGCTGGAAGTGATCTCGATTCTGTTTCGACCGATCGCGCTAAGTTTTCGATTGTTCGGAAATATTTATGCCGGCGAAAGCATTCTTGAGGCGATGTCCACGATGGTCCCATGGCTGTCGCCAATCCTGCCGATTCCTTTCTATTTCCTCGAAGTGCTCGTGGGATTTGTGCAGGCGCTCGTTTTCATGCTGCTGACTGCGGTTTTCACAATGTTGATCGCAGAACACCAGGAGGGACCCGAGCACGCGCACTGATTTTTCGACGATCTCAAGACGAGATCGCAAAACAAAGCTAAACTAAATATGATACTACCAATACTAGCAGAACTGAGCGGAAGCATTCACGTCGGGCTTGCCGCGATGGGCGTCGGAATCGGAATCGGCTTGACCGGCCTGGGAATGACCAGCGCGGTCGGTCGCAATCCAGGTGCATTCACGCAAGTGCTCGTGCACGGAATTCTCGCCATCGCATTGACCGAGGCGATTGTTTTCTACGCTCTTTATCTCGTTCATTAATTTTCAGCGGGAAAGCAATCGAATGTTGCGCCCGAGACTTAGTTTATGAACATGATTATTGCCGCCAGTAGCGGAGGCATCACCGACATTTTGCGCGAAACAGCTGAAACCTTCGGCTGGAATTGGAAGTTGTTTCTGTCGCAGGTGATTAGCTTCTGCATTGTTGCATTCCTTTTGCAACGCTTCGCTTACAAACCAATCCTTGCTGTGCTTGAGGAGCGTCGGCGGAAGATTGAGGAAGGCCAGCTTAATGCCGAGAAAATCAAAAAGGAACTCGCTGAGGCGGAAAAGCGTTACCAGGAAATTATCGCGAAGGCCAATGCGGACGCGCAGAAAATGATCGATGAAACGCGAGAAAGCGCCGCGCATCTTTCCGAGCGCAAGCAGCAAGAGGCTATTACCGCAGCCGAGCAAATCATCGCCAAAGCGCGTGAAGCGGCAGCGATCGAGCACGACCGTACAATGGAATCTTTGAAGCGCGAGCTTGGACGCCTCGTAGTCGACACCACTGCGAAGGTCACTGGGAAAGTGTTGACCCAGGACGATCAACGACGTTTACAGGAAGAAGCAGCTCGAGAAGTGGCGTGATGAAGCTCAACAAGGAAATTCGTCAACTCTCGCGCAAAATGCTTCAGGCAAGTTTCACTGATGGTCAGCTTGACCCTGGCAGGATTTCCTCGCTGGTCGATTCGCTTGTATCGCACAAGCCACGCAATTACATCGATGCGCTAAAAAACTATAAACGTTTGCTCCGGCTCGAATTGGAGAAGCGTCACGCCACAATCGAGACCGCAAGCGAAGTGGATCCCGTAGTACGCTCCGAAATTGAGGCCAATCTGAAGAGCAAATATGGCAACGACCTCTCAACTGAATTTCACGTTGACCGCGAACTTCTTGGCGGAATGCGGATCCGCGTCGGAAATGATGTCTGGGACGGCAGCGTTCGCAACCGCCTCGAACGTCTTCAACACGCACTATAAAATTCAAAACCATGAGCACCATACTCGAAGAGATCGAATCGAAAATTGAAACGCTGAAGACATCCACGACCAAGAGCAATGTGGGCATTGTGCGTGAGACCGGCGACGGCGTCGCGCGCGTCGAGGGTCTGAGCGACGTGATGCTCAACGAAATGATCGAATTTCCGAACGGCGTGTACGGTCTTGCGCTCAACCTCGAAGAAACGGAAGTCGGCGCGATCTTGTTAGGCGACAACACGCTTATTGCAGAAGGCGACGAAGCTAAAACAACTGGCCGGCTCCTTTCGGTTCCCGTCGGCAAGGCGCTTCTCGGTCGCGTAGTCAACGTACTCGGTCAGCCTCTCGATGGTAAGGGTCCGATCAAAAGCGACACATTTTATCCGCTGGAAAAAATTGCACCGGGCGTGATCAAGCGCCGCAGCGTAAACCAGCCGGTTCAAACCGGAATCATGCCAATTGACACGATGATTCCAATCGGACGCGGTCAGCGCGAGCTAATCATCGGCGATCGCGCAACGGGTAAAACGACTATTGCGATCGACAGCATCATCAGTCAGGCGCGGTTGAATAAGGCCGCCGAGAATGCGGGAGACAAGACTTATCGCCCGCTCTACTGCATTTACGTCGCAGTTGGCCAGAAGAATTCCAACGTGGCGCGAGTACTCGGTGTTCTCGAGAAGGAGGGCGCCATGCCTTACACGACAATCATCTCCGCGCCCGCGTCAGACACGGCGACTAATCAATATCTGGCGCCGTTTGCTGGCGCTGCGATGGGCGAGTGGTTCATGGATAATGGGATGGATGCGCTGATCATCTTTGATGATTTGTCAAAGCACGCAGTCGCTTACCGTCAGGTGTCGCTGGTGCTGAAACGGCCCTCGGGGCGCGAAGCGTATCCGGGTGATGTGTTTTACCTGCACTCGCGGTTGCTCGAACGCGCTGCGCGCATGAGCGACGAATTCGGCGGCGGCTCATTGACCGCTCTGCCAATCATCGAAACCCAAGCCGGTGACGTGTCCGCCTACATCCCGACGAATGTGATCTCGATTACAGATGGCCAAATTTATCTCGAGACCGATTTGTTTTATCAAGGCGTGCGGCCGGCAATTTCGGTAGGACTCTCGGTCAGTCGCGTTGGATCAGCGGCCCAGATCAAGGCGATCAAGCAAGTCGCCGGCAAAGTGAAGCTCGATTTGGCGCAATTTCGTGAGCTCGCTGCGTTTGCGCAATTTGGTTCGGACCTCGACGCCGCCACAAGAGCGCGACTCGATCGCGGCCAACGTATTGTCGAGCTTTTTAAGCAGAAACAGTACAACCCAATTTCAGTGGAAGAACAAGTGGCCGTGATGTGGGCGATGCAAAACGGCTACCTCGACACTGTTCCTGTCGAGCGAGTCAAAGAATATCAACTGAAGCTTCAGGATTATCTGCAAACACGCAAAGCCAATTTGCTCCAAACGATTCGCGAGAAAAAAGAAATCGATAAGGACCTCGAGGCGCAAATGAAGGCGACGCTCGACGAATTCAAGACCGGTTGGCGGTAATCCAACCAGACATTTAGATGGCAAACACGCAGGACATACGGCGCCGGATCAAATCGATCCGCAACACCGCGCAAATCACCAAGGCGATGCAAATGGTGGCTGCGTCCAAGATGCGTAAAGCGCAGCAGCATGCCCTAGCCGGACGCCCTTACGCTGGATTGATGAATAAGGTTCTTGTTTCATTGCAAAACCGGACAGATCCAAGATTTCACCCGCTCCTCGCGATTCGTCCGCTGCAGAAGGAGTTGGTGTTAATCATCAGCACGGACAAGGGGCTCTGCGGAGCATTGAACACAAATCTGTTTCGCGAAGCGGCGCATTTTGATCCGGCCAAGACAAATTTTGTAGTGACGGGAAAGAAGGCCAGACAATTTGTTGCGCGAACAAAGCGCGAGCTGTTGGCAGATTTTGAGTTGAAAGATTCGCCCAGTTTCGTTGAGGCAAAGCCAATCTCGAAATTCTGCATGGAAAAGTTTCTAAGGCACGAAGTCGATAAGGTCTCGGTGCTGTACACGCATTTCATCAACACAATTAATCAGCGCACCATCGTACAGACATTGTTACCGATCAGCAGCTTTGATTTGCCTAAGGGGGAAGGTGCTCAGGCTGACACTAAAGGAGTCGATCCAATGATCGGGTACATATTTGAGCCCAGTGCCGAGGTCGTGCTCGATTCGGTACTTCCGTATTATCTCTCCTATCAGGTCTTTCAGATGATTCTCGATGCACGCGCGTCCGAGCACAGTGCTCGCATGGTGGCGATGAAGAATGCCACTGATAACGCGAATCAATTTATCAAGGACCTCACGTTGGAATACAACAAGATGCGTCAGGCCAGCATCACAACCGAGTTACTCGAAATTGCCACGGCGCAAATGGCGCTCGCCGGGTAAAACAAGTTTTATGAATAAAGGAAACATAGTTCAAGTGATTGGTCCCGTGGTGGACGTCGAATTTCCGGACGGAAAAGGGCTCCCGAGAATCTACAACGCGCTGGAAATTGAATACGAGGTTCACGGACAGCCAACGAAGCTAACGCTCGAGGTCCAGCAGCACCTCGGCGACAACTGGGTGCGCTCGATCGCGATGTCTTCTACCGAAGGACTGAAGCGTGGCATGAGCGTAGCCGACACTGGCGGTCCGATCACCGTGCCGGTTGGCGAAGCCGTGCTAGGCCGGCTTTTTAACGTCACGGGCGACGCGATTGATAACCGAGGCCCGGTGAACTACACCAAGCGCTACCCAATCCATCGCCCGGCGCCGTCGCTCATAGAGCAAGACACAACGGCAAAGATCCTGGAAACTGGGATCAAGGTCATCGACCTTGTTTGCCCATTTACAAAAGGCGGCAAAGTTGGCGCATTTGGCGGCGCGGGCGTCGGCAAAACTGTTGTCATCCAGGAGTTGATCAACAACATCGCCATGAAACATGGCGGCGTTTCCATCTTTGCCGGAGTAGGGGAACGAAGCCGGGAAGGCAATGATCTTTACAAGGAAATGAGCGAGGCCGGCGTGATCGATCAAAAAGACCTGTCGAAGTCGAAAGTAGGGATGGTTTTCGGCCAAATGAACGAACCACCTGGGGCGCGTTTGCGCGTTGCTCTTTCTGCGCTCGCAATGACCGAATATTTTCGCGACGAGCGCAATCAGGACGTGCTTCTTTTCATCGATAACATCTTTCGGTTCTCACAAGCAGGGTCAGAGGTGTCAGCTTTGTTAGGCCGAACGCCAAGCGCCGTTGGTTATCAGCCGACGCTCGCCGCGGAGATGGGTGATTTGCAGGAGCGAATTACATCGACAAATAAAGGATCGATCACTTCGTTCCAGGCAGTCTACGTTCCTGCGGACGATCTCACGGACCCAGCGCCGGCGAACACTTTCGCGCACCTGGACTCGACCATCGTGCTTGAGCGTTCCATCGCCGAGCTTGGTATTTATCCGGCGGTTGATCCGCTGGCATCCACATCGAAAGCGTTGGCGCCGGAAATTGTCGGCGAAGAGCATTATGACGTTGCGCGAGGTGTGCAGCGTGTTTTGCAGCGTTATAAAGATTTGCAGG
>JBARMF010000250.1:0-4301 GCA_049802315.1 Candidatus Udaeobacter sp. | reverse complement strand
GATCTCGCCAAAATTCCCGCCGTTAAACCAGGCAGTAGGTAGTGCTCAGGTGGAACGCGTTGTCCTCAACGCGTTGGCTAAAACATGCGGCTTTGCCGCCAGATATCTGCGCCTTCGGCGAATCAATACGCATCGTCTCGAGGACAAGCCGATCCACCTTCGCTCGCGAAAGGATCGATGACCCAGGGCCAGTCTTCCGCTCTTGCGCAAAAACCAGCAGCTACGGGATTCTCCCGAATGTAATTCAGTTTTGCTGAGACCTGAGTGCTCCGTTCATCAGCGCGCAGTCGATGATCGAAATATCCTTCCTGCCACATCACGGGGTGCGTTCGCGTCTGAAAGCGTTTCCAACGCTCGAATGATTTCACTCATCGATTTGTCCCGCGGGAAAGACAGCACGGCGTGCACATGGTCAGGCATCAAGAGAAAAAGTGTCATATGCCATCGCATGTTCGCTTCGTACAACGTTGCTGAATCCAGCAGCGCGGGCGCAAGTGACGGATCGATTAACGTCCTTTGCTGTTTCTCACGACCAAGACCCATCCGGATGTGAAATAGTGCCCCGGGTTCAACCCAATGCGGCACCCAGTGATGCAATCGCTCAGGGAAACCGCGGTAATTCCTCATTTGCGCCGGTGTAGCGAGCGAGCCGGCAAGATAGGAGGAGATTTCTTGCGCCTTCGGCGAATCAAGTGGCATCGTCTTGAGGACAAGCCGATCCACCTTCGCTCGGTCGCATTCAGATTCGGACAACGTTCGCCGTCGAAATCACAACGCCGGCAAAATACGCCCGCTCACTTCGCCGAAACCAACGCGGTAACCATCGCCTTGACACCAGCCGGTGATCGTTAGGCGATCGCCGTCTTCTAGCCATTTGCGTGTTTCGCCGTTCGGCAGTTTCAGGGGATCCGCTCCGCGCCAGGTCAACTCCAGCATGCAGCCGCGCGATTCTTCAGTTGCTCCGCTGATAGTGCCGCTTGCGAGTAAATCGCCTGGTTCAAGATTGCAGCCGTTGACCGTGTGATGGGCGAGCTGCTGGGAAATGCTCCAATAAAGATTCTGGAAATTCGTTCGCGTGATGACATCGGGCGCATTCATCGATGACGTTTGGAGCTGCGCTTCAAGCTGGATGTCGAATGTGAAATCGTTTTTTGCGCGCAAATACTGCAGGGGCTCGGGATCCTGTGGCGGCAGCGGTTTCCTGAATGCTTCGAGCGCGTCGAGCGTCACCACCCACGGCGAAATGCTTGTCGCGAAATTCTTCGCCAGGAATGGGCCCAGCGGCTGATATTCCCAAGCCTGGATGTCGCGTGCGCTCCAGTCGTTCATCAGGACCAGCCCGAAAATGTGGTCCGCGGCGCGATCAATCGACACCGGTTTGCCTAACGAGTTGCCCGGTCCGATGAGAAACGCCATTTCCAATTCGAAATCGAAGCTCTTGCTCGGGCCGAATGTCGGCGTAGCTGCGTCCGGAGCTTTGGTCTGCCCGCTCGGCCGGCGCACATCCATTCCGCTGACGACGATCGAACTGGCGCGTCCGTGGTATGCGACTGGTAACCATTTCCAGTTAGGCATCAGCGCGTTCTCAGGACCGCGCAACATCGTGCCAACGTTATGAGCGTGATGATACGACGAATAGAAATCGGTGTAATTGCCGATGCGCGCCGGCAGTTTCATCGTCACATCCTTTTGCGCGTGAAAAACTCTTTCGCGCAGACGCGCATCATCGCGCAACGTTGGTGTATCCGTCGAGAGCAGGTGTTGCAGAATGTCGCGCGTCTTCCGCCAGGCAGGTCGCCCCAGCGCGAGAAATGGATTTAGCGAATCCTCAGAGAATATTTTTTGGTTCTGAAATTCCGGTGAGCGAAAATGACCGAGTTCTTCCAACGCGGAGAGATCAATAATCAAATCTCCAATCGCAACGCCCACACGCGCTTTACCTTGTCGCGGTTGGAAAACGCCGAAGGGAAGATTCTCTAACGGAAAATGCGAATCCGGTGAAACTTCGATGAACGATTTGAGCGGCATAAATGGTAGGGACGGCGCGCTGCGCCGTCCGGACGCCGCAGCGCGGCGTCCCTACCCTACAGTAAATTCAACGCGCGCAAATCGCCGCGAGGCTCATCGAAGCTGCAACTGCCGAAAGACTTCACGAATTTGCGCTGGTGTTGCAGGCATTGCGTATCGATTTTCCAGTCGCGCCACGCGAAGAAATCGCCGGTAAACGAAAACGAGCTCGGATCTTCGTGCTCGAGCATCGTCATGGCTTGATCGGGCTCCCATTGATGCTCCGCCGCAAGGACTGCCGCTCCCAGCACGTTGAGAAATCCGTGCATCTTCGTTTTCACTTCGTCGCGAAATTGCCGGATTGGATGATGCAGCCCCGCCGTAAACTTGATCGGGAGCTGATGTTTCGCTGCCGTTACCAACGCGCGTGCGATCTGAGCCGAAGTTGGAAATGCATCAGCCGTCACTCCGCCGGTTCGCAATTTATAACCGAACGTTGGCCTGTCGTCCCCGGAATTGTGTCCAGCAATCAATGCAATGGTTTGCTCTGCTTTCTCAGGCGGCGCTTCCCAAAACACCGGCAACTCACCCACAATCGCCCTCGCCGCTTTGAGGGAAACTGAATCCACATCATCCGGTAAAAACATCTCAAGATGGCTGACCGAAGCCAGGTTGCCGTCGGATCCTGAGAATGAACGAACCGCAGCGCTCGCATCCTTCAGCGCATCAACAAAGCCCTCGACATTTGCGCTCTTCGGTCCGAGCGCGGCGACGCGGAGCGGATGCGAAGGATCGAACTGTGAAATAAATTTTGTTGTGGCGTTGAATTGTCCGACCGGCAGAACGAATCCGTTCAGCATCCACGCTTCGGATGAGCGCACATAGCTCGCCTGATTCCGCAATGCTGGTTCGAGCTGCAGGGCGCAAGGCGGAAACATCCCCGCGTAATCAATTGCCTGGTCGAGAAGAGCCCGCAGCGAAGCAGAAACAGCCATAACCGGAATATTCAACCACGAATCCGTCTTCGCCAACCAGCCTTCGCGTAAAGCTATGGCGTGTCGAGAGGCTACGGCGGACAGGTCGACACGATGACTTTCCAGGTAAATTATTACTCGTGCGGGCGTATTCGTTAGGCGTGGACATCATCAGCGGTTGCTGGCTGGTGTTTGTTGCAGTCTGGGTAATCGCTGCGCTATCGACCAAGCGCACGGTGTATCGTGAGACCCAGGCGCAACGGCAGCGCTACTGGGTGTTGCTAGTGATCGCTTGCTTTCTGCAATTCTATGGCCGGCGATTGCCGTATCCGCTTAACATCCGCATCCTTCCCCATGTAGCGCTGAACGCATGGGCGGCTGCAGTCTTGTGCGTCATCGGTTTGGCCTTCGCGATTTGGGCCAGAGTTACTCTCGGGCGGAATTGGAGCGGCGTGGTGACACTAAAAGAAGAACATGAACTCGTGGAACGCGGACCGTACCGGTTCGTGCGCCATCCAATCTACACCGGTATACTCACCATGTTCTTTGCCACCGCGCTCGCGCAAGGACACTTGTCCGGGTTTGTAGGCACACTCCTGATGTTTGCGAGTTTCTGGATTAAATTGGACCGGGAAGAAAAACTGATGCTCCAACAATTCCCCGATCGATACCGGGCCTATCAAGAACGCGCAAAACGCATCATTCCCTTTGTCCTCTGATTGGGCAGCCAGAGTCGTGCAATCTCGACATTGTAGCCACACCGCTGTGAGGCGTGTGGGTTTGAGTTCTTGATGCGGACAAGAGGGCCACAGGTCCGTGGCTACGGCCTTCGTGACCTTATTGTCGTGCCAGACGGCGGAATAACAGTACGCCGAGCGCGATAAATAGAACATTCGGAAACCAGACGAGCAGTTCCGGATGCGCATGTGGATTCCCGCGCAACGTATCGCCAATGATTACGAACAGAAAATAAGTCGTGGCAACAATCAGGCCCATGGCGAACCCAATTGACGTTTCACGGCGATGCGCCGTTACGCCCAGCGGCACGCCAATGATCGCAAAAGCTATGCACGCGAACGGAAACGAAAATCGTTTGTTGATTTCCGTGCGGCTGGCGCTGCGTTCCCGTGTGTTTTCGCTTTTGAGTTGATCCAGCAATTGCTCGATCGACAAAGCGGAACGGCTCGGTCGTTTTTTCTCTTTTTCGTATAGCTCTTCGAGGCTGATAGGCAGCGTGCCTTCCACCATGTTAATGCCGTCGTGGATCTTGTGGAGGTCGAACGGGTCTTTCGGGTCGCGCTCCTGGTAACGAGCCCCATA